>NZ_CALFPF010000087.1 GCF_937919775.1 uncultured Gimesia sp. | reverse complement strand
ACAAAGAGCGCATAGTATCATCCGAGTTGTTATGCTCGGTCCGAATGGCCCTGGCGACGCTACAATAAACCCGGTAACAGGCTGGAAACTCCAATCATAACCCATCAAACTAGACTTACTGTAGTTTATTGGGTGGACTTGGATCTGGAACCGCCTTATTATATTAAATAAGGTGATATTATATACAATCAAGGTTGGTGATTTCATTTTCTTCAACTGAATGAGTAATCAGAAATGGCCGCAGTTGTCTCCAAAGAATTAATGCATGGTTCCCGCAGGCAGACCCTCGTACAACAGGTGCTGACCAGGTTCTTCCAGGGTAAGTATCAGCCAAACCAGCGCATGACGGTGCAGACGTTGGCGAAAGAATGGAATGTCAGCGCTACCCCCGTCCGCGAGGCCCTCGTTGAGCTGGAGGGAATCGGCATTGTCGAAATCTTTCCCAATCGAGGGGCGGTGCTCCGGAATTTTGGTGCGAAAGAATTACGCGAAATCTGTCAGGTGCGACGGATTCTTGAAAGCGAAGCGACCCGGTGTGCCTGCGGTCATATCACGCCGCACGAGTTATCCCGGCTCGAACAGATTTTCAGCGAGCTTTCCACCGCGAAACGAACTGTGGAATGGTCAGAGACGACACAGGAATGGGACGACTATCTGCACGAGCTGATTTATCGCACGTGTGGCAGTGATCGACTTTCGCATGAAATCAATCGTTATCGTGTTTTATATCGTACTTTAAGGCAGGTTCGGCACAGTAAACGTCAGAATGTCAAAGACTATAAGCACATGGAAGAAAACACAGAGCATCTGCGCATTGTCCAGGCTCTGGCAGACGGTGACCCGGAGCAAGCCGCCCAGGCCATGCATGACCATTTGCTGCAGTCCGCTGTCGGACTGGAACGCGATCTGTTTCAACAGGAAAAGACGTAATCAGCAAATTTAGTAATCGATGGACTTCTAAGAAACGCAGCAGAATCAGTTGAGGAAAATCCAGTGATGCGATGTTTGATTACCCGAGTCGGCCTGACCGGCATATTTTTCGCCAGTCTCAGTCTACTCTTGCCGGCTACCGGAAAAACGTCCGAAGCGAAAACCAGCGTTGATTTCGAAAAACAGATCGCACCGCTCATCGTGGAACACTGCATTCGCTGCCACAATCCGGGCAATGAAAAAGGGGAACTCTCACTGGCTTCGATGCACGCATTGAAAGAGAAAGGTTTTCTCACGCCGGGCAAACCGGACGAGAGTTATCTGCTGGAAGTGATTCATGTCGACTCCCAGACCGGCAAGGCGGAAATGCCCAAAGGGGCGAAGCCGCTCTCAGCGGATGAAGTCGCACTCGTTACCCGCTGGATTCAACAGGGCGCCGTCTGGCCTGAGCAGGTGAAACTGCAGGAAAAATCCAAAGCCGATCTGAACTGGTGGTCGCTCCAGCCTTTGGCCCACAACAAACCACCGGTCACAAAAGACCTGCCCGAGGCGTGGCAGAAACATCCCATCGACCAATTCATCGCCGCGAAGTTACAGGAGAAAAATCTGTTACCTTCGCCCCGCGCCTCAAAACGAACCCTGATTCGACGGGCCACCTATAACCTGACCGGATTGCCTCCCACGCCGGAAGAAGTCGCCGCCTTTGAACAAGATTCTTCACCCGATGCCTACGAAAAACTGATCGACCGGCTGTTAGATTCGCCCCGCTATGGAGAGCAGTGGGGTCGCCACTGGCTGGATGTTGTCCGCTTCGGCGAGAGTAACGGCTTCGAACGCAACGTGATCATCGACAATGCCTGGCCGTTCCGCGATTATGTGATTCAGTCATTCAATGACGACAAGCCCTTCGATCAACTGGTGACCGAACATCTGGCCGGCGATGTGATCGGCAAAGGCGATCCGAATGTCGAAGTTGGCACTACATTTCTGGTATGCGGCCCGTACGATAACGTCGGCAATCAGGACCCGGTACAGCAGGCCCAGATTCGCGCGAATACGATCGACGATATGATTCGCACCACAGGCGAAGCTTTTCTCGGACTGACCGTCGGCTGCAGTCGCTGTCACAATCATAAGTTCGACCCGGTGATGCAGCAGGATTACTACAGCCTGTACGCCACGTTTTCCGGCGTGTTTCACGGAACGCGCATCGTGGCAACTGAAGCAGAAAAACAAAAACGGGAAGAGAAAATCAAACCGCTCGAAGCCCGCAAAGCAGAACTGCAGAAAGAGAAATCAAAAATCGAAGGTACGATTCAGGCGAGAGCGGAACAGCAAGCGGCCGAATATGAAAAAACGTGGGTGCGTGAACCAGTCAAGCGAACCGGAGTGGAAGATACGTTCGAACCGGTGTCTGCTAAATTTGTACGAATGACGTCACAGGGGCTGGATACGAATCCGCGGGCGACCACCGGTCATCGTGTGGACGAATTCGAAGTCTGGACGGCCGGAGATTCTCCCAAGAATGTCGCCCTCGCGAAAAATGGAGGGACCGCCAAAGGGGCCAACAGTCGTACCGCCGGTGATTTCGCCGGCGCTTACGATGTAAACTTAACGATTGACGGGAAAATCGGCGCCTGCTGGATTGCCGGTAGCCCGGACCTCACGATTGAACTCGCGCAACCGGAAACGATCAACAAAATTGTCTTCTCCAGCGATCGTTCGGGAGCAGCCATGAGTAACTACAAAGCGACTTTCGTGGCGGAATACAAGCTCGAAGTCTCTGAGGATGGCAAGACCTGGCAGGAAGTCGCCTCTTCAAAAAATCGCAAACCGGTCAACGAAGGTCATCGCCGCAAACGGTTATTTGATTTGGAATCAACGCCCGAAGAACGTAAGCAGCTCAGCCAAATTAATGCAGACATCGTCAAGACCGATCGCGAACTGGCCGCCATCCCGACATTACCCTCCTGGTGGGTGGGCAATCACAGCCAGGTGAATGGCCCGTTCCACATTTTCGTCGGCGGGAATCCGCAGCGTAAAGGAGAGCAGGTCGTTCCCGCCAGCATGACCACACTCGGCAACGTCACGAAAGGGTATCAACTGGAGGCAACCGCACCGCAGGGGGAACGCCGTCTGGCGCTGGCCCGCTGGCTGGTCGCGAAAGAAAATCCGCTCACGCCGCGCGTGATTGCGAATCGGCTCTGGCATTACCATTTTGGCACCGGCATTGTTTCAACGCCCAGCGACTTCGGTTACATGGGAACGCGACCGACGCATCCCGAGTTATTAGACTGGCTCGCGATTCAAATTCAGGAAAATGGCTGGCGGCTGAAAGACATTCAGAAACAGATTATGCTGTCCGAAACCTATCAGCAGGCCAGTACGTTCCGCGAAGACGCAGCCCGCATTGATTCCGATTCTCGTTTCCTCTGGCGGTTTCCGCCTCGTCGTCTGTCGGGTGAAGAAATCCGGGATACGCTGCTTTCGGTTTCCGGAAAACTGAATCTCAAAATGGGTGGCCCTGGTTTTCGCCTGTACGAATACCTGCAGGATAACGTCGCCACGTATGTCCCCCGCGAAACATTCGGACCGGAAACGTATCGTCGGGCCGTTTATCATCAGAATGCGCGAGCGGCCGGCATCGATTTACTGACCGATTTCGACTGCCCTGATAATGCGTTTGCCGCATCCAAACGGAATGTGACCACGACGCCGTTACAGGCACTCACGTTAATGAACCATCAATTTACGCTGGACCTTTCCCGGTTTCTGGCAGAACGTCTGAGAAGTGAGGCCGGCGCCGAAAACGTCGATCAGCAAATTGATCGTGCGTTTCGTCTTTTGTACGCCCGGCCTCCCATTGCACAGGAACAGCAGGCGGCCCGAGCGTTGATCGCGGCGAACGGACTCGAAGCTTTTTGTCGCGCGATGATTAATTCCAATGAACTGATTTATCTTGATTGAAGTGGTGAAGCCGCATGTTAAATCCCTTTGATAACTCGACCCGACGTTTGTTGCAGCAGGTGCATTCACGACGTTCGTTCTTTTCCAACGTCTATACCGGAATGGCGGGCCTCGGTCTGACAAGTCTGTTACTCAACGATCTCTCAGCCGCCACGAAGGCGAGCGGTTCAAAGAACAGTAAAGACTGGCAGCCCGGCGTCAACGCAACGCATTTTCCCGCCAAAGCTAAACGGGTGCTGCAGATCTTCTGCCCCGGTGCCGCCTCGCATATGGATCTCTGGGAACACAAACCAAGCCTGGAAAAATATCACGGCAAACCGTTGCCCGGCGAAGAAAACTTCCTCAGCTTTCAGGGGAAAAACGGAAACCTGATGAAAAGCCCGTGGGCTTTCACGCCGGCGGGTGAGAGTGGCAAGATGTGTTCCAGCATACTGCCGCACATGTCGCAGCACGTTGACGATATCGCTTTTCTGCATGGGATGACGACGAAAACCAACACGCACGGCCCCGGTTGTGTTTTCATGAATACGGGCCACGATACCGAAGGGCATCCCAGTGCCGGCGCGTGGCTGGGTTATGCATTGGGCAGTGAAAATGAGAATCTGCCCGCGTATATCGCGATTCCTGATATTCGCGGCGAACCCCCGAACGGAAAAGCCAACTGGAGCAACGGTTATCTGCCCGCACAGCATCAGGCGATTGTCATGAACGCACAGTCTCCGATTCGCAATCTGAAGCTTCCCAACGGCATCTCTCCAAAAGAAGAACAGGCGACCCGCGACTTTTTAAAGTTCCTCGATCAAAGGCACGCCGACCAGCGGCCCGGCAATTCGGACTTGCAGGCGCGTATCGAAGCTTACGAACTGGCAGCGCGGATGCAGCTCTCGGCTCCCGAAGTTTCGAATCTCGCGTCCGAGCCGAAATCGATTCACGACCAGTATGGAACCAGCGACCCGAACAAATTAAAAGCCGCTTATGCACGCAACTGTCTGCTCGCGCGGCGGTTTCTGGAACGGGGCGTGCGTTATCTGAATTTGTATTGTTCTTCGCGAGCTTCGGGCGTAGATGGTCTGTTGAACTGGGACGCGCATAAAACGCTCAAAGCCGACTACGAACGGCATTGCCCGATTTTCGATCAGCCGACCGCCGCCTTGTTAACCGACTTGAAGCAACGTGGTTTGCTGGATGAAACGCTGATCTTGTGGACGACCGAATTTGGTCGCATGCCCACCCATCAGGCGGGCACACTGGGCCGCGATCACAATCCGGACGGGTTCACCTGCTGGATGATGGGCGCCGGCATCAAAGGGGGGACCAGCTATGGTGCCACCGATGAATTCGGACGCCGGGCCGAGCTGAATCCGACGACCGTCTGGGATTTTTACGCGACCGCCCTGCATCTGCTCGGATTTCAGCACGACAAATTGACTTATTATAATAATGGCATTGATCGCCGTCTGACGGACGTACACGGCAATTTGATTAAAGAAATCCTGGCTTAATGCTGATGAAGTCTTAAATATCCTCAGATCCACACTTGGATCAGGGATTACCGTGGCATATTTTAGTAAGAGAGTACGCCGAACCATTGACGCGTTCTGGATGTCTCTCTAAACTGTGCCTCTGATTAAGTTGCGGGGCGTAGCTCAGCTTGGCTAGAGCGCTGCGTTTGGGACGCAGAGGTCGCACGTTCGAATCGTGTCGCCCCGACTTTTTAAATCGCTACGAGACAAAGACTTACGACACCACAGCGGTGATACCTTTTTTGCAAAATCACTGGTGATACCCTAGGTGATACCTTTGGGAAGACGAATGGTAGCTGAGCGGTCATGAAACGATCACTCAGCTCAATCCTCTAAGACGCCTCACCAAAACCTGCACGCGATCCTGACGACCCTACGAACGACAACGTTCTCTCCTTAATGTCAAGCTCGCCGTCACGAACTCCCGCCCCGTTGATTGGCGGCAGCTCCAGCCTACACCAGACCCGAGGATCGAATTCTTGATCGCTTCGCTGAGGTAGGAAACAGCGTCGTAGATGCCCAGGCCCTTTGGTACTCTCCGGGATCAGTTCAGTAACTGGCTCGGCAGTGACCAGAACCGGGCTGTGATCG
>NZ_CALFPF010000086.1 GCF_937919775.1 uncultured Gimesia sp. | reverse complement strand
ATTAAAGCATTGAAATGTCTTCAGTGACTCCTTTTCCTTGTAAGAATCCCGATTCCCGATTTGATTCCGGCGCAGATGCGGTGCCGGAACCAGTCTGGGTGAAGCAGGATTTACTGGTTCCACGATACGATGATGCGATTTTTGCCCGCCCTGATCTGAGTCAGATTATCGGTGATGCGGAAGAAAACCGCAGTATGTTCAGCGCCTGTTCGCGGGACCGAAGCGGAAAAATTATTTCCGGTCTCAGAGAGTGGGCGCGTCGTGCCGTTCTGGAAGAGGCCGCGCGGTATACTTCGGAATTGACGGGAAGCACCGTTTCCCTGCCACAGGATCTCAACGATCGTCTGTTGTTGATGACCGGTCATCAGCCTGCGTTATATCATCCCGGTGTGTGGGTGAAGAATCTGCTGATTGGTAAAGTGGCCCGCCAGACGGCGGGGCTCAGTCTGAATCTGATCGTCGATAATGATCTGGTCAGTTCCACATCCATTCGTGTACCACAAGGTGATCGTTCTGCCCCGTTTTTTGCCGAAGTTTCCTTTGATGAGTCAATCAAGAAAAAGCCGTGGGAAGAAACGACGATTCAAAACAGGGGGTTGTTCCAATCGTTTGCACAACGGGTTGACGAAACACTCAAGCAGTGGCCTGAACTCCCCGCTCCTCTGTTGCGGGAAATCTGGCCTGCTGCGATTAAGCATATGGATGTGTCCGACCGATTAGCTGATTGTCTGGCAGCGGCCCGTCATGCGCAGGAACAACGCTGGGGGATTGAGAACCTGGAACTTCCGATCAGTCGCCTTTGTACGACCAGTCCGTTTTTATGGTTTGCCTGTTATCTGTTTAAATTCGCCGAGCAGTTTCGTACGACACATAATGAAGTCTTAGGCGAGTACCGTAAGGTAAATCGCGTGCGGAGTAAAACTCACCCTGTCCCGGAACTTTCGGAACAGGAAGGCTGGATCGAATCTCCATTCTGGATCTGGCGGGCGGGAGAAACGCGGCGGCATCAGTTGTTCGTCAAGCGGGATCAGGAGAACATTCAGCTTTCAGACGGGAAGGCAGTGATTACCACCCTGCCGATGTCCGAAAACTGCGATTTATCTGCCGCGATCGAAATTCTGAAGCAACTGCCGGCGCAGGGGATTCGCTTAAGAACACGGGCCTTGACGACGACCTTGTTTACCCGCTTGTTTCTCAGTGATCTGTTCGTTCACGGGATTGGCGGTGCCAAATATGACGAAATGACAGACCGGATTTTTACCCGCTTTTTTCATTTGACTCCTCCGCGTTATCTGACACTGTCGGCTACAAAATTTCTGCCGTTTTGTGCCCCTTATGATGTGCAGCATTGTGATGAAACCTGTCTGGAGCGCATCTTGCGGGATCTGGATTTCAATTCGGACCGTCACCTGACGGCCGATCAACGTTCAGAAGCTGCTCCCCTGCTCCAGCGCAAGCAGACGTTGATCCGCGAGCAGCACGCTGCCAGCTCAGATCAGAGCAAATTAATTGACCAGATGGAACGTCGACGCCATAACCGGCAGCGATTTCGAGAACTGCGGGACCTCGATGCCAAACTGGCTCTGTTGACCTCGAAACTGCGGGGGCAGATTAACGAGGATCTGGACACCGTGCGTCAGCAGATGAAGGCCAACGCAGTCATTCAAAGCCGCGAAATATCGTTCGTACTCTATCCGGAATCGGTGCTGAAAGAACTGTTTGACAAGCTGACCTTCGAGTAAACTCCGGTTGAATCTGTTTTGCTTTATCCGACGCGAGTGATGTGATCAAACAGAAATTGGTGTTTCGAATTAAACAGACGCCGATATCCCAGCAGAACGGAAATTACGGTCCCCAGCCCGGTGCCTGAAACAATCAGAAACATCATGACAATCTGATACTTGACAGATTCCAGCGGGCTCGCACCGGCCAGAATCTGCCCCGTCATTAATCCGGGCAATGAAACCAGACCGACCACCATCATCGAATTGATAATTGGTGTCATGCCCGAGCGGACTGCGTTCTGTAATGCTTCTCTGGCTGCTTCGCTTCTACTGGCACCCAATGTGAGTTTCAGTTCCACTTCCGCTCTGCGCATCACTAATTCTTCACTCAGTCGATCCAGTCCCAGAGAGATTCCATTTAGCGTATTTCCCAAAATCATTCCCATCAGGGGAATCAGATATTGGGCCGGGTTCGCGGACCAGTTTTGGGGAGGAATAATGACCGTTAATGCAAATCCGCTGACCAGCCAGGAGCTGGCAAAGACAGCTACCATACTGTTCAACCAGATGCCTGGGAAGCGGCGTTGCGAACGTTGAACTGCGGTCAGACTGGCGATGAGTGTCATTGTAAACATCAACAGCGCAATCACAGGCCACCAGGAAAGCTTAAAGATCCATTCGAGGATCAGCCCGATCAGCAGCAATTGCACCACCGTACGAACAGACGCCAGCAACAACCGTTTTTCCATATTCAACTTGAGCCAGACTGAAATGATGCCATTTACCAGAACCAGCATTGCGGCCAGTGCAATGTTCAGGGGAGTTAAATCATACATGGAGCTTACCTGCAGTGGTTATCAGAAACAGGAAACGTAAAGCCTTTCTGTGTCAGCGATCATAGAACTTTCGGTGTTCCATGAGAAGTCAGGTTCCTCGCCGGTGATCACACGGGTTGCTTCATCTGTTCATCGCGAATCCTTAACTGGATTTTTAATCTAAGGGGATTTATGACTTTTATGAATTCGCAAGACCTTAACCTGGGATTCATCACCAGCGAATAATTGGTTGGTATCATCCCCCTCAGAATGCAAACAGGACAAAAAGAAATCACAGTCAGAGCTGTGCCATCAATGAAGCGGGCAAGCGTTTTCGCGGAGCAATGTCATTAAGGAGGATGATATGATCGTGTCCGAGAAACCTGGAGCCAGAGCGGCTGGTCGACAAATTCGAACGATTTTTGTCAGCGATGTGCATTTAGGATGTATGCACTCGCGGGCGGATGAATTTCTGGAATTCCTCAAATCGCATGAACCGCAGTCGCTGTATCTGGTGGGTGATCTGATTGATGGCTGGAAGCTGCGTAAGAAATGGCGTTGGCCACAAAGCTATAACGCTATTTTTGACCGGGTCGAAGAACTGAGTGATAACGGGACCGAAATCTTTTATACGCCTGGGAATCACGATAAGTTTCTGCGCGATTTTGGGAAAAGTTTTGGTTTTGTCACCCTCTCCGATGAATTCGTGCATATTACGGCGGATGGTCGCCGTTTTCTGATCATTCACGGCGATCAGTTCGACAAGTTCGAGACCGGTGCGCAGTGGTTATCCGTGCTCGGCTCCTTTGCGTACGATGTTTTACTGACGGCGAACACGTTATTCAACCGTCTGTTGAAACGAAACGATCAGACTAAATTTGCACTTTCTTCTGCTGTCAAATCACGCGTTAAGCAGTTGATGCGATTCATCAGCGATTACGAACAGAAGCTGGCGAGTCATGCCAGACAGAAACTCTGCGAAGGCATCATTTGCGGTCATATCCACGCTCCCAATATTCTGGATATAGATGGTATCAATTACTGCAACACCGGTGACTGGGTGGAGCATTGCAGTGCCCTCATTGAATACAGCGATGGAGAAATGGAGATTGTGTATTTCGACCAGGAAATTCCCGCTATTCAAAAGCAGATTTTCAAAACACCGTCCGCCGAACTAAATGCTCTGCCTCACGAATATGCGGAAGTTGAGCTATCAGGTCTGTTGGCTCGTTTTCTAAAAAGGTGTCACCCCCTGCGGTTGATTCGTCGTTAGTCAACCCTGTCTTCCTTTTATCACCGGAGCGGATTTTATGATTTCTGAACGAATTAGCAGTAAGAGTTTTCAGTTGGTGCATCAGGGGAACCTGGTTTACAACACCTGCTGGGAAGATCCTCGCCTCGATCGACGGGCTTTGGAGATTGGTCCGGAGGATGAAGTTCTGGTCATCACGTCAGCGGGGTGTAATGTGCTGGATTACCTGCTGGACGAGCCGCGTCGGGTACACGCGGTCGATGTGAATCCGAAACAAAATGCACTGCTGGAATTGAAACTGTCCGCCATTCGGAATTTGGATTTCGAATCGTTTTTTGAGCTGTTTGGCCGGGGGCAATCTCGGAACTGGGAAACATTATATCCACAAAAATTGCGATCCGGTCTCTCATTGACGGCTCAAAAATACTGGGACCGACATGGGAAGTTCTTTTCCTGCGAAGGGAAACGCTCCAGTTTTTACTTCCGCGGTTCCTCCGGCTTGTTTGCCTGGTTTGTGAACTGTTACATCGATCGGGTAGCCAAAATTCGGGATGACATCAATTCATTACTGGCGGCCCGCGATGTGACGGAACAAAGTTCGATTTATCAGTCGCGCAACTTAAATGAATTATTGTGGACGCGCATGATCAAGTGGTGGATGCGGCGGGATTTGACACTGTCCATGCTGGGGGTGCCCCGCCCGCAGCGGACACAGATCGATCAATGTTATGCCGGCGGCATAGTGCAGTTTGTGATCGACCGGATAGAAACTGTCTTCACCAGCCGATCTCTGCACGATAACTATTTCTGGCGCGTTTATCTGACGGGGAGTTACGAACGCGATTGCTGTCCCGAATATCTCAAACCGGAAAACTTTGAGCGTCTCAAGGTCGGGCTGGTTGAACGGATTACGGTGAATACCAATACCGTGGAAGGGTTTTTGAAGCAACATCGGGGTAAGATTTCCCGATATGTGCTGCTAGATCACATGGACTGGATGGCCGGCGCGCAGCCCCAGATGCTCCAGAATGAATGGCAGGCGATCCTTGATCGGGCGGCACAACAGGCCCGGATCATCTGGCGCAGCGCCGGGATGAAAGTCGATTTTATTGATCCATTGAGAGTACAGAGAGAGGGGCGGGAACAGGAAGTCGGTGAATTACTGCAATACCAGAGTCAACTGGCGTCTGAGCTGCATGAACGGGATCGAGTCAATACCTACGGCAGTTTCTACATTGCGGATTTGCTGGTTTGACTCTGTCGCTGAAGGTGTTGCCCTGATCGGTTTCGATAGAAAGCAGAGGCTAATGAGCAATTTGAGTGCGCGGCTGAATGATTTCAAAACGTTATGGCATCTATTGATTTCCCGAATTGACGGACAAACCCACGCCGAACGTCTGAATTCGTTTTATGAGGGACAGGCTGCAGGTTACGATCAGTTTCGCAAACGTTTATTGCACGGGCGCTGTGAATTATTTGAAAGCCTGCCTGTTCCTGAAAACGGAGTCTGGGTCGATCTGGGAGCCGGAACCGGCGAGAATGCAGAACTGTGGGGAAACAGGCTTCAGCAGTTTCAGCGTGCCTACCTCGTGGATCTGTGCCAGCCACTGCTTGATGTCTGTTCGCAACGTATTTCTGAGCGAGGCTGGTCTCACATCAAAGCGGTTTGTGATGACGCGACTACGTTTGCTCCGCCGGAATCGCACGTCGATCTGATTACCTTTTCCTATTCATTGACGATGATTCCCGACTGGTTTCAAGCTGCGAATCATGCCTGGGATCTACTGCGCCCCGGCGGCATACTGGGAATTGTCGATTTTTATGTCGCGCGAAAATATCCGCAGGCAGATCTTCGTGCTCACGCCTGGATTCAACGAAATCTCTGGCCGGTCTGGTTCGCCGGCGATAATGTCTTTCTGAATCCGGACCATCTGCCTTACCTGCTGGATCGCTTTCAGGTGATCTCACTTGCGGAAAATCAGGGAAGTCTCCCCTTTCTGCCGCTCTTGAAAGTGCCTTACTATATTCTGATCGCGCAGAAACCAGTCTGATTCCAGAATGCGGTAAGTGCACGGCCACGAAATTTCAGCGAATCACTGCTGGAGTATGACTGGCCGCGCTCTAATCTCTGATGCAATTCTGTTATGATACAGATTCGTACAGAAACACGTTCAACACAGCAGGAGCAGGGAAGATTCATAATGTTGATCGAATCACTGCAGAATA
>NZ_CALFPF010000085.1 GCF_937919775.1 uncultured Gimesia sp. | reverse complement strand
GGAATCAACATCGGACATCCCGCTTGAAAAAGCCCAGGCCAGTTTTGAAATGGTTGGCTTTAAGGTCGACCGCGTGATTAATAACAGTCCTCACACCGGCTGGTCAATTGGCCCGCAAGAGGGAAAGAAACAGATTGCCACATTTGAAACCAAAGCACCGTTCGGAGATGAAAAAGGAACCCTCATCACGGTTTCGTTACAACAATCCACCACACTCAAACTCTATCATAATCTGGGAAGATTCCGACTGTCTCTGACCACTGCATCCAAACCATTATCGCTGACCGGGATGACGGATTTCATTGTGCACACGCTGCATACTCCCCAGGATCAACGGACCAGCGAACAACAGCAGGAACTGCTGGAATATTTCCGCACGATTGACCCTCAACTAATCAAATTGAAAGAGGCTGAACTCGCTCACAAAAATAAAGCACCCCGCAACCCTGCTGAAACGACAAAAGCACAGGTCGTAGATCATCTGAAAGTCCCGCGAAAAACACGCTTACTGGTGCGTGGCGATTTTCTGAATCAGGCGGACGAAGTTCAGCCAAACACCCCCGCAATTCTGCCTCCCCTGGATTCCTCAAACCCCAACCGTCTCGAACTGGCTCGCTGGCTGTTCAATCCGAAGAATCCTTTAACCGCACGCGTCACCGTGAATCGAATCTGGAGCCGTTATTTTGGGCGTGGTATTGTTCCGACCATTAATGATTTTGGAACTCAGGGAGAACCTCCTTCCCATCCGGAGTTACTGGACTGGCTGGCCACGCAGTTCCAGGAAAATCACTGGAGTTTAAAACAGCTCCACAAATTGATCGTGATGTCGGCCACTTATCGACAATCATCAAACAGCAGGCCCGAGCTTGTAGAACGCGATCCCTACAATACCTGGCTGTCGCATCAGAATCGTCAGAGGGTCGAAGCGGAAATTGTGCGCGATCAGGCATTGGCCGTCAGTGGACTCATCAAACACAAAATCGGAGGACGCAGCGTAAATCCGCCACAACCGGAGGGCATCGCCAGCCTGGGTTATGCGAACTCGGTCAAATGGCCCACCAGTCAAGGCGATGACCGTTACCGGCGCGGCTTATATACGTTCTTCCAGAGAACAGTTCCTTATCCGATGCTGATGACCTTCGATTCCCCGGACTCGAATTTGAGCTGCACCCGTAGAGAAAGATCGAACACTCCGCTGCAGGCGTTGACGATCCTGAACGATCCCGCCTTTTTTGAATGTTCGCAGGCCCTGGGCAGACGCATTGTAGAAGAAACACAACAAAAAGATTCCAGCCTGGATGCGCGAATTAAGCGGGCCTTCCAGCTCTGCCTGTCACGACAGCCCTCGCCTGATGAATTCGACATCATCAAACACCTTTATCAGGATCAGATTCAACTCCTCAAGTCGGATCAAGCCGCCATCAGCCAACTGACAAACGCCCAGAATATACCCACGGGCAGCACGCTGCAAGAGGTGGCAGCCTGGATCATCATAGGACGGGTTTTAATGAATCTGGATGAATTCGTGACGCGCGGGTAATTCAGAGGATATCTGGGACAAGCATTTTTAAAACAACCTGTTTTTAATATTCGGACAGATCAGATGATGCATACAAATCCTGACGCCTTAAATCTGGCACGCCGACGGTTTTTGATGAATTCTTCCTGCAGCGTCGCCGGCTTTGCTTTGGCTGCGATGCTGGAAAAAGAAGGATTATTAGCTTCAGAATCCAGTCTGACCAATCCTCTAGCCCCCAAAGACGCTCATTTTCCGGGGACTGCAAAAAACTGTATTTTCATTTTTCTGGCAGGCGGTCCCAGCCAGATCGACCTGTATGACCCGAAGCCAAAACTTCAGGAACTCAATGGACAACCTCTACCCAAAGAGATTACCGAAAAGGTTCGATTTGCATTCATCAACAAAGAAACCGCCACCTTAAGCGGCAGTGTCCGAAAATTTACCAGACATGGAGAATGTGGGACAGAATTTTCCGACGTGCTCCCGAACATCGCTTCGTGTGCAGATGATATCGCGTTGATTCGCTCGATGTATACGGAACAGTTCAATCACCATCCAGCCCAGTTAATGATGAATACGGGCGTCGGACGTTTTGGCAGACCCAGCGTCGGTTCCTGGCTGACTTACGGGCTGGGAAGTCAATCCAATAACCTGCCCGGTTATGTCGTCCTGACAGCCGGTCGCGGTGCGAGCGGTGGTGCCTCACTCTGGTCGAGCGGCTCCCTGCCTTCCACTTATGCGGGTGTTTTATTCAGAAACAAAGGGGAACCGGTTCTCAATCTGAACAATCCCCCGGGAATCAGTTCTGATATTCAGAAGTCCGGGCTGGATGCCATAAAAAAACTGAATCACGCGCAGCTTGGCCTGACAGGCGATGACGAAATCGCCAGCCGAATTGCGAGCTACGAACTCGCTTTTCGAATGCAATCCTCTGCGCCCGAACTGATTGATTTATCCAGTGAAACAAAAGAGACGCAGGACGCATATGGTCTCGACCGTAAGGGAGAGTCCAAAAACGGAGGTCGCGGAGGCGGGTCGGATACCGAAGCTGCCTTTGCCCGCAACTGCCTCCTGGCACGTAGACTGGTAGAACGGGGAGTTCGGTTTATCAATCTATACCATGCTTCCTGGGATCATCACAGCGGTCTTGACGCCGGTATTACGCGTAACGCCGGCATCGTGGATCAACCCGTAGCAGCACTCTTGAAAGATCTCAAACAGCGCGGACTGCTCGATTCGACACTCGTCGTCATGGCTGGAGAATTCGGGCGAACTCCACTGGGTGAAAATCGTACCGGCTCCAAAGCTGTCACGGGACGTGATCACCACCCCAGTGCCTTCAGCCTCTGGATGGCCGGCGGTGGCGTCAAGGGGGGGCAGGTCATTGGAAAGACCAGCGAACTTGGCTGGTCGGTTGAAGAAGATCCCGTGCACATCAACGATTTTCATGCAACGCTGCTGCATCTGTTCGGACTGAATCACTTGAAACTGGCCCAGAAATTTGGGGGCCTGGATATCAGGCTGACGAATGTCGGCGGAAAAATCGTCGAAAAACTCATCGCCTGATGATGTTTTTCGGAAAACAAATCAAGTCAGCATCGATCAAGGTAAGCGGATTTCACCGCCAATGACCAAACCATGCAGTGTATAACTGTCGAGACTGTTCTGGGCCTGCAATGAGACACCATTGGTCAAGTTCGAAGAGGACTCATTATAGTACGTGATTGTCCCCGGTCTGGCGATCTGATTCGCCCACAAGAAATTGTAACCCACATTAAACGTGAAGGATTCGCTCAGATGGAAACGGGCATTCACGCCAAATTCGAACGTGGGTGCAAATCTGGTATTTGAAATGGTGGTAACATGAGTTGGATCAGCGGCACTGAGAAACTGATCCGTTAAAACACTACCATTATAGTTATTCACGCCGAAGCCGACTTTAGGCTCTGCAGAAATCGTAAACCAGGGATGTACAAATTCCATGCGAATCCCTGCTTGAGGTATATAGAGTTTATTGTTGGTTGCCGAATCGATGGTGGTTTCAAACAAGGCGACTGGAGTCGTTG
>NZ_CALFPF010000084.1 GCF_937919775.1 uncultured Gimesia sp. | reverse complement strand
CTTCCCATGAAAATTCATCTTATCAGTGATCATCCCGATTTACCGGATATTGAGGTCAGTGTTGATGATTTGCCCGTAGTGCTGGGAAGAAGCAACAGTTGTAATTTACGGATTCTCGATCCGATGCTGAGCCGCCACCAGTGTGAATTGACGTTTCATAACAACGCAGTCCGTGTGCGTGACCTGGAGTCCACAAATGGGACGATTGTCAATTCGGAAGGTGTAAATGAGGCTCCCCTCTACCCCGGAGACGTTCTGACTATTGGCATGGCGAATTATGTTGTCAGTTATTATGACGGCGATGGACACGAAAATTTCGAAGAAAGCTATTTCTCCGAAAATTCGATTTAACCCGAATGCGGGTTGAGTGTAACGCTTGATAAGCCTTTGTTCTTAAAGCATCAATTCGCTGTCAGGCGCTGGTTACCCCACATAAGTGAATATTTCGTGATGGAACCGGAAGAACTGTTCGATGTGGTTGATGAACAGGATCGGGTATTAGAACAGCTGCCCCGTTCAATCGTTCATGCGCGAAAACTGTTGCATCGCGCCGCCAACGTGTTTGTCTTCAATTCCGCGGGTGCGTTGCTATTACAATTTCGCTCCGCCGCGAAAGACGAATATCCCCACTGCTATACCTCGTCGGCGTCTGGACATCTGAGTGCGGGAGAAGATTATGCCGAATCGGCTCAACGGGAAATGCGCGAAGAAATTGGCATCGAGGAACCTCTCGAATGGCTGGTGAAATTTCCCGGCACTCCGCTTAACGCGTATGAGCATACGGTTCTGTTTCGGACTTTTTCTGATGGCCCTTTCACTTTCGATCCGGGCGAAATTGAGCGGGGTGAGTTTTTTGAGCTCGCGTTAATCGATCAGATGCTACACGAAAATGCAGAACAGTTCACTCCCCCGTTTCGTCAGCTCTATCCCTGGTATCGCGAAAATTATAGTACGTGATCAAGTAAATGACCTGCATCGAGACACTTCTACGCCCGTTTTTCGAGCGTTCGTTAATCTTCTTCGCAGATCCATTGCCCCGCGATAAACAGGATGGCACCGCCCGAAATCTGTAATAAAAACCGGAGACTCGAGCCCCCAATGTGTTCCTGTACCGGTGTCGGGGCGATCATTCCCGCGATGATCAATGCCGCCAGTGTTCCCAGAAGATTCAGCAGCAAAAACAGCTGGTGTGGCTTAATCGCTTTCCCGGGAAACGTAAAGAGGGAGATTATGAGAACCCACCATTGCAGTCCCCATTTCCACGCCTCAAGGAACATGCACTGGAATAGATGCTGAACCGCCCAGAAGAATGCGGAAACCCCTTCCGCCAGTGTGGTGATCTGCATTCTGCTGAAATACGCCATTTCCGTCGTCGAGGGCAGTTGGCTGCGATGATAAAACCAGGGGGCAACAATGATCGCCGTCGTTAAACCAAACTGAAAAATCGAAAGGGCTGTCGAGATCAGCCGCTTGCGAAAATAAAGGATTGTCACGAGGGACAGTGCGATCAGATCGACCAGAAAAAAAGCAATGCCTTCATCTTTAGTGAAAATCGTCATCCCTGCCGCCAGGCCCGCGATCAACGGCGAACGCACCAGAACGGAGGAGTCCGGATTCGCATGGTTCAGCGTTTTGAGGAAACTCCAGAGATAAAGCAGCGCAACAGTATGAAAGCAGGCAACGGGGCCATCCGCCTGCCCTGAAAGAAACCCGTATTCCCAAGGCACCATTGAAGGAACAGTCGCCAGCATTAATGTGAACAACCACGCCTGCACGGATTGCCGGGTGGATCGCGACAGCACGCCGAGAAACGTGAGTACCATTCCGACGTACAGAAGCGGGAACATGATTTTCGACCAGCGGTCATTTACCTCGCCCATCAACAGATAAAAATGGGCTTCATTCAACGGGATCAGCAACGGGTATTTGGGGTGGTACTGCACAAAATCGGGATGAAGCAGCGATTCATTCTGAATGGTCGCTTCCTGGAAAATGACAATTGATTTGAGTCCGAAAATGGCACGTTCATCCCAGAAACGTTGCGGCGTCATCCAGGTCTGAACCACGGTTGTGATCGCCAGAAATAACAGGAGACCCAGGCACAGGTGGCGGAAATCAATCTCTGCCTTAGAAGTGGCCGAAAGTTGGTCTGCGTTTTGTTTCAATCTTCGATACCGGATGAAAAGCGTTCCCACTCCCCCGGCCAGACCAAGGCTCATCCAGATGTAAGACAAGCCGGGCGTGTAGCGCAGTCCGATCATGCCCCACAGCAGATAAAATAGCGCGGTGAAACCGAACCCCAAAACCAGTCCCAGGCCAAGCAGTTCTGCCAGATTTGATTTCGGTTGAGACGAGATTGGTGATACCGGGAGCAGAAGCTGAGCGAGAACAAGTCCGCTGCCCCACACCCCCGCCGCACCCAGCAGGACCAGAATCAGATCAGTCAAGGTCTTTCCCCCTGCTGCGGTTTGGGGGGAA
The DNA here is from genome assembly GCF_937919775.1 of uncultured Gimesia sp. Taxonomy (GTDB): domain Bacteria; phylum Planctomycetota; class Planctomycetia; order Planctomycetales; family Planctomycetaceae; genus Gimesia. The sequence continues at coordinate 239 of NZ_CALFPF010000084.1, read as the reverse complement.
AGGAATTCGTCGAGCCGGGATCGATTTTTCGCAGTCTCACATTATAGGCGGGCTTAAAATCATATCCGTATCGATTCTGCAGGTATTGAAGCCAGCGCGGATCAGTAATTTTGTCACCGGTAAATATCATGGAATAGCGATGTTCAAGTACCTTTTCCTCCAATTTACTCATTGATTTTCTTTCGGTATCTTTCCGATTGAAGAGTCATTGCCCTGCAAAAAATTCAGATTGAGCAGCC
>NZ_CALFPF010000083.1 GCF_937919775.1 uncultured Gimesia sp. | reverse complement strand
ACGACAAGGTAATTCTTAATCTTTTATTCATGGCAGAGTATTATGGAGCTGCAGGTTCTTCAGCGTCGATGTCATACTCTGTTTCGATAATCGCTTTCGCGTATAACTTTTCGAGAATCTCTTTTGTGGCTTTCATTCGTGCTTCAGAAATCATGGATTGCTCAAGTTTCGCTTGCACATCGGCAAACGGGACGACGCCTTCTTCCTTGCGCTCATTCACTTTTATGATCTGAAATGAAGCCTCTGTTTCAAATACCTGGCTGACTTGTCCGATAGGAAGCTCAAATAATGCGGCCTCGATTTCGGGTTCTGCCAGGCTGCCATGGCGAGTCCAACCCCATTGACCATTCTTTTCAGATCGCGGCCCATCGGAATATTTTTTCGCCAGTTCGCCGAAATCTTCGCCGGCCTGAAGTTTATGAATGACTTCATCCAGCAAACCGATTGTTTTTTGCTTACCACCATGTTTCGCGTAGGAAATGCGAATCCGCTGCCAGCGGACTTTGGCGGGGACTTCGTAATCTTTGATATTTGACTTGTAGCGAGCCAGAACTTCTTCGCGGCTGAAATCACTGTTTGCTTTTGCTTTCACAGCCATGAATTGAATCGCTGTCTGCTGTTTCATAAACAGCTCTTTTTCACCGAAGATCGTACGACCTTGCGTGTTTAATTTATCTTCCAGTTCCTGAGTTGAACTCACTTCCAGTTTCTGTTGCAGTTCGGGAATTCGCTCTTCATTGAATGCTTTCTCCAGATGCTCCTGCAGCATTGACAGTTGTTCCTTTTTGAGCGTAGTCTTCATTTCATGGATCAGTAACTGGCGTTCGATGTGCCCTTTCAGATCACGTTTTACCAGAGCGCGTCGTAATTTCTGGTATTCTTCCGGCGGCATCTTCTGTTCCGCCTGCTTGAGCTGAAAATTGTAAATGCCGATCACATCTGACACAAAAAGCGGGCTTCCATTCACCATGGCTACCACATCGCTGTCAGCCAGATTGGCTTGTGATTCGTCGACTGTCGGATTTGCAGAGACGTCTGAGGTGGAAGAAGCAGTCTGAATCGGAGATTCAAATGGATTGCCGGAATCTTCAAAATCCCCTTCCAGAATCTGCTTTCTGTCAGCAGCCTTACTGGCAACGTCAGTGTGCTTCAGTTTTTGCTGCTTGAGTGCAGACTCCAGGCGCGGCGGTGGCGGCCCGAGCACGGGGTTATCTACTTTGGGAGTAGTTTCACAACCCACCATGCTAAGCGAAGCAAGCATCAAAAAATGTATTTGCGCGTAGCGCATCAAGAGCATCCTGCAGTTGATGAACGAATTAATTATCCGGGAATTTGAGAGACGCTAAATTATAGATACTGTAATCAGCCTGAATTACATGGGAATTGTAAGGAGGGGAAAGTTGACTGTTACACTATCAATATCATCCTTTGAGGCAGAAAACGAATGAAAACTCAACTCGTTTGATGAACCTGTCAGGGTGACGGTGCGAGATTATAGGACGGATTAAAACTTTGTTGCAATACTGATTTAAGCTCTAACATGATCGCTTCCGTATTTAGTGCAGAATTCGGCAACGGAATGTAGGCTGATTTGTGGTCTACAATGCGAACAGGGATTCGATTCCGGTTGCTTTTAGACAGTGCCAGAATATGATTTTTATCTCGATACCCCAGAACTGCGAACTGATCTTCCAGCCGAATACTGTCGACCTGCCATTGCTGTGCCAGAATTTGTAATTCTTTCAAAATGAATAATGTACGGGCAGGATTCGGTATTGACCCGAATCGATCTTCGACTTCCGCTTCCAGTGCAGCGAGTTCTTCGAGCGATCGCACCGCAGACAGTTTGCGGTAAATCTCGATTTTGATCCGACCGGGGGGAATATAATCCGAGGGCAGATAAGCCGTACAAGGCAGATCAATGGCGACGTGATGGTGTTCCCGGAGGGGCTCGTTTTTCAGTTTTTTGCAGGCATTTTCGAGTAACTGACAATAAAGCTCGTAACCGACGGCGG
>NZ_CALFPF010000082.1 GCF_937919775.1 uncultured Gimesia sp. | reverse complement strand
GGTAAACGGTTCATTACTGGAGAGTCCTTGGAATAGATACCACAGACTACCAGCTAACAATACAATGCACCCCGGTGATTTTAGACGTTATGCGACAAAGAGCGAGCATGAAAACACGAGCCGAGTTTGATGCAAATCTGAACCGATTGGTTGGCTTCACCATTGAGCGTGTCGTCTACTTCGAACTCGACTACCAGGATGGCCGCCCGTACTTTCGTGATCATCCCGAGACCGGCCATTTTCTGGACTTTGGAGTCGAGCTGATTGATGCAAACGGACGATCTTCGTGCATCACATGGGATGGCACATTCTTTCAATATGGGCTTGGCGTGTTCGTCGATATTCCGTCTGCTGACGTTCTACCAGGCCTCTCATACGACGTGACGAATGATCCGGAATGGACACCATTTCTTCGGCGCAGAATCGAAAGTGTCGAAAGCTATTGGTCATGGGCAGCCGAAAGCATGGCACCAGATGCCAATCGCACTTACTATCCACAAGACATACGATTGACGTTCGATAACAATCGCAGCATATATTTATCGGCTGCGCAGTTCCTCAACGATTCTGGTAGACTGTTCGGCATGTCAGACGATGTTCTGATTGTGTTCAACGACGACGTGGCACAAAGACACGAACTTGGACCGTGGGCAGTCTTATAATTTAGAAGAAGAAAAAGCGGGTCAGCCCCCCGAATCAAGTCCCCCCCCTGTTTCAATCAACCTGTGAGTCCGGCTCACAAGCAACGAAAACTTCCGCAGCGACGCTTGTTACGAGGATGAGCGAGACGGGTTCGGGGCGTGGGATTCGGTCCAGGGGAGGTTGAGAGCGTGAGCCAGTTCTGTGATGGTCTTTGTCAGTTGATTGCGGGTCTGATGCCAGCTCTGCTCGTTTCCATTGGTCTCCAGCAGCGTGAACGATTTTCCCTCGATCTGTAGCACGATGGTGTGAGAATCGACGACGGGGTTTCGCTGGCTTTGCGGATCGGGGAGTTTTAACGTCAGGCGTTCGATGTTCTCAAGGGCCGTTCTGTGATGGCTCCAGCCAATTTCGTACAGGAGCGTCCCCAGCGACCAGTCGAGCAGATACTCGCGCCTGCGGCCGTACAGAACCAGTCCGATGGTGAATGCCAGCGCGAGCAGGGCGGAGATGGCCAGATAAAACCGGGCAATGAAGAGCACGCCGCGACCAGACAGGAAAAAAATCGCCGGCAGCAAACCCAGCAGCAGCCCGACGACCAGACCGGCAATCAGGCCCCCCGCAATCGACTTGAGAAAACCGACCCGCGCCCTGCGGATGTGAACGACGTCGCCCGGTTCCCAGCGGAGGATCTCCTCGAACATCAACATGCCGTTCAACAGATGCGGACGGGCAGGATGATTCTCATCGGCCTGGACTTCCGCCAGCTTCGGAGTGGGCCGGTAAAACCAGATCGCGCGCAGAATCAGGAGGGGAATCAGCAGAAACGCGGCGCCCGGCAGGAACCAGCGGTAGGTCCCGAGCCAGTTGCCCGGCTCAAGCACCGCGTTCGCAGGCTGCTGCGGTTGGTAGCTGACTTGCACCGCTTTGTGGACCGGATACTGGTCAACGATTGCCTGTGCCGAGTCTTTTGTTCCGATGCTGGCATCTTCGACCGAGACTCTCGTGCCCGTCAGTTCCAGGCCGTCGACCGTGTAGCGGTATTCGACCTCGGGCGAATAGGAGCGGCTCTGCCTGTTGGGAACAACGCGTCCCTTTTCCCTGACTTCGGTCACAAACGTTTTGACGGACGAACGAGTGACGACCCCGTCTGTCACAGGCCAGCTCTTTGAGTCGATCGCAGCCGCCAAACTGTGCAGCCCGCACTGAGTGAGATAAGCACCGAACAACAGGCAGCCCAGCAGAATCACGGTGATGACGATTCTGGTGAAAAGCGAAACGGGTTTGGGTGCGGAATAGTGTCTGGTCATTTGACGTATTAAAATCGTCGCGGTGGCCGGCTGTCAACAGCGTCAACCCTCGAAATTCCGTTTTCATGATTGGGGCGTGGATAATAAAAAGGAAACAGACCGCGAATCAGGTTCAGCCTCCTGTTTCAGTTCCCGGTTGCATTATCACGCGTGCGCCGGTTCAAGTGTTTTCACCAGAAGCACGGTATCAACCTCGGCGGTCGCGTCCCTGGTGAAGCCCCGCCTGCGGAACATGTCCAGCATGCGATGGTTATCGGGGGCGGTTTCCGCGACGACGCGCCGGATGCCCCATTGCCGACACACTTCCAGGCAGTAATCGGTCAGGATTGACCCCAGCCCCAGACCGTGCCACTGATCGGCCACCAGGACGGCGTACTCGGCTTCACGATGATCGGCATCGGCGACGAGTCTCCCCACGCCAATGATCCGGCGCTGATCCTGTTCCGTGATCTCAGCGATAATGGCAATCTCACGGTCATAGTCGACGAAACAGAATCTTGTAGCCATATCGTGTGTTGTCGCCTGAAAGGAGTAACGGAACCGAAAGTGAATTGATTTCGGCGAACATTGCCCCAACAGTTCGTGCCACATGGTTTCGTCTTCGGGTTTGATCGGGCGCAACAGGACCGGCGTGCCTTCGTTGAGTGTGACGTTTTTGATAAATTCTTCCGGATAAGGGCGAATCGCCAGATGCGAATAAGGGCGGCTCTTCTGAGCGGCTGTGGCGCGATCGACGACAATCCGCGCATCAAGGGCAAGCACCGCGTGCGGTGTGACCAGCAGCGGATTCACGTCGAATTCGACAATTTCCGGGAAATCGGAAACGAAGTAGGACAGCCGGATCAAGACTTCGATCAGTTGCTCCACATCGACGGCAGGTTTGCCGCGATAACCGTTCAACAGAGGCCAGGAACGCAGCGACTCCAGCGCTCTGCGCGCCAGCCGTTCATTGAGCGGCGGCAGTTCCAGTGCGCGATCCTGATATAATTCCGCAGCGGTCCCCCCTGTTCCCACCAGCAGCACCATCCCGAAAACGGCATCCCGTTTGGCACCGACAATCAGCTCATGGCCGTCCGGCTCCGAAATCATCGGCTGGACGGAAACCCCTTCGAGCTGCGCATCGGGCCGTTTTTCGCGTACGCGCTGCATGATCCGGTCGAACGCGGTGCGGACTTCTGTCTCATTCGCGAGCCCCAGTTCGACGCCACCCACGTCTGTCTTGTGTGTGATCTGTTCTGAAAAGACTTTGAGCACCACCGGCAGCCCCAGCCGCTGAGACAGTTCGACCGCTTCGTCCGCCGTGCGGGCGAGCTCCGTTTTTGAGACGGGAATCCCGTACGCTTCCAGCATGTTTTTCGATGTAATTTCCGACAGGGTGCCCTGCCCTTCCGCGAGCACCGCGTCACACATGGCCCGTAAGCCGGCACGATCCAGAGAAATATCCACGGGCATCACGCGCGGGGTTTCATACAGAAACTCTCGATTCCGGGCATACGAGACCAGATACATAAAGGCCCGGACGGCCTGTTCCGGCGTGGTGTAGGTGGGAATGCCGGCATCGTTGAAGCGTTGAATTCCCGCGCGTACTTTTTCGCCTCCCATCCAGGATGTGAGCACCGGTTTTTGTGAGGATCGAATCGCCTGGATCACCGCAGCGGCGGCGCCCGGCGGATCGGTCATGGCCTGCGGCGATAAAACCACCAGCACGCCATCCACGCCCGGATCGGCGAGTACGATCTCTACCACTTTTCCAAATCGCTCAGGCGGCGCATCGCCCAGCAGATCCAGCGGATTCCCATGCGACCAGGCACGGGGCAGTTCGTTGTTCAGTTTCGCCAGCGTCTCTTCAGAGAACGTAGCCAGCACTCCCTGCCGCGCCAGCAACGCATCGGTTGCCATCACCCCCGGACCACCGGCGTTGGTTACGATGGCCAGCCGATCCCCCTTGGGTGTTTTCTGCCGCGCGAGCAGCTCGGCACAATCAAATAAATCATCGAGCTCAAACACGCGCACCACCCCCGCGCGGGCAAAAGCCGCTTCATAAACCGCGTCGACCCCCGCCATCGCTCCGGTATGCGAAGCGGCGGCCTTGGCAGATTCCATAAAACGCCCCGCTTTGTAGGCGATGATCGGTTTCTTTTTCGTAAAAGCGCGGGCCGCCGACATGAACTGCCGCGCTTCCGTGATCGATTCGACGTACAGGATGATCGAGGTCGTCTGGTGATCCAGCGCGAAGTAGTCGATCAGGTCGGCGATGCCCACATCAAGCATATTGCCCACGGAAACAAAATGGGAAAACCCGATTTTTTCCTGCAGCGACCAGTCCAGCACCGCAGTGCAAATCGCACCGGACTGCGAGATAAAGGCAATATTTCCCGCCAGCGGCATATCCGACGCGAAGCTGGCGTTCAACTTCGCATGCGGGGACATCACTCCCAGACAGTTCGGCCCGACAATGCGCATGCCCGAGAATTTTCTGGCGATTGTCAGGACCTGCTGTTCCAGCGCTCTGCCCTCAACTCCGGATTCGCGAAAGCCGGCGGACAGGATCACCACTCCCCGAATTCCCGCGTCGCCGCATTGTTGAATGATCTCAAGCACCGTTTGCGCCGGGGTGCAGATCACAGCCAGATCGACGCTTTCGGGCAGGTCAGCCACACTGGCAAAACAGAGGCGGTCCCCTAGTCGGTCGTACTTTGGATTGACAGGATAGACCTCACCTTCAAAGCCGCCTGCGAGCAGATTCTGAAACACAATCTGCCCCACACTCAACGGCCGTTGGCTGGCGCCCACAACAGCGATCCGCCGGGGATGAAATATTTTATCGAGGTTGCGGATTGGCATGTTGGAATCGACCCTGATTGAAAGTCTGTCTTCTGCTGTCACAGCAATTTCAGGCTGAGGTCATCTCCAGTAAATGCTGTTCGATGCTGTCAGCCAGTGCTTGAGGATTATATCCCCCTTCCAGCACACTTACCACACGACCGCCGGCATGCACGGCGGCGATATCCAGCACGATCCGCGTCAGGCGGCTGAAATCTTCACTCTCGAGGCCGAGTGAGCCAACCGGATCAGCCTTGTGACTGTCAAAGCCGGCGCTGATTAATATCAGTTGCGGCCGGATCTTCTCAGCCAGTTTTTCAACAGCAGATTGAAACATCTTAATATAATCTTCACGGGAAGTGCCGAAGTCCACAGGCACATTCACGTTCGTTCCCAGCCCTGCGCCCGCACCCGTTTCGGCGGCTGTTCCCGTGCCATGATAAAACGAAGCACGATGAATGGATAAAAAACCGACCTGCCCGTCTTCCCAGAAAATGTCTTGCGTGCCATCACCGTGATGAACGTCCCAGTCGACGATCAGAACCCGCTCCAGTCCCAGTTCGTCGAGCGCCAGTCGTGCGCCGACCGCCACATTATTAAACAGACAGAAGCCCAGTGCCGCGCTCGCCGTCGCATGATGACCGGGAGGCCGCACCAGACAGAAGGCCCGCTCATCAAGGCCTTTCACGACCTGCTCGACCGCATCACAAACGGCGCCGACTGCCATCCGGGCCACAGCGTACGATTCCGGGCAGACAACCGTATCCTCTGCGATAAAACCTCCCCCCTGCAGGCAAAATTCTTTGACGAATTCAATGTACTCACGGGTATGAACTCGCTCGAGACGTAGGTCTGAAACTTCCCCCCATGATCGCTGCAGGCATCCCGCATGAATGGCGATCTGGTTGGCACGCCGCATCACAGGCAGAAAACGTGCCGTGTTTTCAGGAAGAGTTCCCGTGTCATGTTTCAGAAACAGGGAGTCAGCATACAGTATCGTCATGGGCTTTGATCTTTATTTCCGCATCGCACTGATTCAGTAAGGCAAACCAGATTTCACGCCTGCGGAATCATTCCCGCTGGGAAAGGCGTTTCTAAACGTTACTCGAAATTGACGGTCAAGTCGACTCGGACTGCCAGCCGAAATCTTCTCGCCCTGATTGAAGGTATGGCGTGCATACCGTTCACTCATCTTACCCTTGTTTGAGCAGGCGTGATTCAACTCGCCTGTCGGGCCTGTAATCGTGACAGACCGAACTCAAACCGGAATTGTTTGATCAAAGGATTTGTTTTAAGGGAAATTCTTGATCTTATGAACAAACT
>NZ_CALFPF010000081.1 GCF_937919775.1 uncultured Gimesia sp. | reverse complement strand
TTCGAGGCAAAGAGCTGCGGAACCGCAAACAATGTCAACAGCGCCACCGTCATTTACTTCTGCAATTCTATAGTTTTTCCAGTATAACAGAGTATTACCAACACCAGTCCCTTCACCGTTTCTGGGAACACTGATCGATGAGTTTTTCGGCGGGCTGGTCCTCTTTCTCATTTTCAGTCGGCCGCTGTTGACGGGAGTGAAACGGTTTCTCAATTTCAGAGTGCCCCTGTTGATTCAGGGTGACCCGCTCATTGTCCCGCTCGCGGTGCCGGTGGTGTTCTACTGGTTCTCTTATTTGCTGTTATGAGTGATGCATTTCCTCACGATCATAAATAAGCGGCTGCAGAAAGATGCGCTGCGTTTGAACGGGATTTTGATCGCTTTGAAGATGTGAGTCTCTACCGGACTGTGCAGATCGCGTACTGCCTGAGGCAGATCGGTAGGGAACAGGCAGACCGGCAACGGTTCATCGCACTTCAGGCATTTTTAGAAGGACACAGTCCGGCCGACCTCAGTACGTGCCCGATCTACGAACCGCTGCTTCTCGGCCTGAATCCTAACCAGTCGGACCTAAACCGGGATTGAGTGGAATGACCACTGGAACCGGGAACTCGACTTTGATGCGTTGAAAATACACTGGTCTCTAATTCTGTAATAAGATTCTCGCTCACCCCGCGAGGCTTTTCCCCGGCACGGACATTTTTTAAAATACCCGCACGTACCCCACAATCGTGGTCGAACATTGTCTGTCGCCGATCTCGTCAGTGGAACGATTGAATCTAAACGACGTTTCTTTTTCACCTGAGCCAGTGAGATCCGAACTTGGTCATTGTCCAAACCGTCCTGTTGCTTGTGATGTCGAACATCTTTATGACGATTGCCTGGTATGCTCATCTGAAAGAGCTGAACCACAAGCCGTGGCTTGTGGCCGTGTTTGTCAGCTGGGGGGTGGCCTTCTTTGAATATCTGATTCAGGTTCCCGCGAACCGCATCGGTTATACGGAACTGTCACTCGGGCAATTAAAGATTATTCAGGAGGTAATCACGCTCTCGGTCTTCGTGCCGTTCGCGCTGTTTTATATGAATCAGCCACTCAAACTGGACTACCTCTGGGCGGCACTCTGTCTGGCAGGCGCGGTCTATTTTGTTTTCAGAACGTAATCAGACGATCGTCAGGTGAGGTGTGTTCCAATTCGCGTTGAGAATCGACAGCGCCACATCTTCTGCACTGAGCGGTTTGGAAAAGAAAAAGCCCTGTCCATATCCGCAGCCTAATTTCCGCAGGAGGGCCAGTTGTTCCGGTGTTTCAATGCCTTCTGCGATCACTTCCAGGCCCAGTTTTTCTGCCAGAATGATCAAGGCGTGAATCAACATCACTTCGCGGCTGCGATCTGATTTCTTGATGAACTCACGATCCAGCTTCAGGACGTCGATCGGAAAATCGCCGAGACACGACAATGACGAATATCCCGTGCCAAAGTCGTCGACGTCAATATGTACACCCAGTTTTTTCAGTTGATTCAGCGTTTCGATCGACGTTTTACGATCGTGCATGATGATGCTTTCGGTGACTTCCAGATGCAGACAATCCGGCGGGATCTGATGCTTCTGAATCGCCTGTTTGACGATTGTGACCAGCGTCGGATGCTCTAACTGTTTACGCGAAACATTGACGTGCAGATTCGCAGGCGCGTTCTCTCCCAGAGACTTGCGCCATGCGCCAAGTTGCCGGCACGCTTCATCAATCACAAAATTACCGATGGGAATAATCATACCCATTTCTTCGGCGACCGGAATAAATTCATCCGGATTGATCAATCCGCTCTCCGTATGAAACCAGCGAATGAGCGCTTCGACCCCCTTCACCGCTCCCGATTCCAATTCGACGATCGGCTGATAAAAGAGTTTGAGCTCATTTCGTGCGATCACATCTCGTAGTTCGTTCTCAATGTAAAGCCGCTTCTGGGCTTTGTCGCGCAGGACACGATCGAAAACAATCGGACGGTCCATTTTAGCAGCTTTGGCCTCGTACATGGCCATGTCCGCGTTACTCAGCATTTCACTCGCTGTTTCCGAGAGATGTTCGCTGGTCACAATCCCGACGCTGGCTTTCGAGTAAATCGTATAGCCGCCCAGTTCGTACGGTTGCGCTAATGTTTTCATCAGCCGTTCCGCAACCAACGTCGCATCATGGGGATCAGAAATGTTCTCGAGCAAAACAACAAACTCGTCGCCCCCCAGTCGTGCAGCCTGAATCAAATCCGTCGCCCGCACCGACTTTCGCAAACGTGTGGCAAACTCCTGCAACAGTTTGTCACCGACGTCATGCCCGAGACTGTCGTTAATCAGTTTGAAACGGTCGATGTCCATGAACAACAGCGCAAAATGTTTACCCGATCTGAGATCGATCACCTTCTGAATGGATTCCAGTATCGCAACCCGGTTAGGCAGGCCGGTCAGCGGATCGTGGTGAGCGAGCTGTTGCAGTCGTTCCACTAAGTCTTTTTGCTCGCTGATATCAATCCGCAGTGTCAGATATCCCCCCACCTTTCCCAACTGGTTGAGCAAAGGCACGATTGTCGTATCAACCCAGTACAAATCGCCATTTTTGGTCCTGTTGCAAATATCGCCGCGCCAGGTCTTGCCGTTGGCGATCTTACGATACATTTCCTTGAAAAATTCCATGGGATGATGGTCGGAACGCAGAATGCGGTGGTTCGCACCCAGCAGTTCATCGCGGCTGTAGCCCGAAATTTCACAGAAGTTGTCATTGACCTCAAGGATTCTTCCCCGAACATCGGTGATGGCAACGATCCCCGCCTCGTCCACGGCATTGCGAAATGCCTGCAGACAAGTCAGCTCAGAGTTAATCGATTCCGTTTTTTTGCTAGTCACTTTTATCTGCCTTTAATTTGCTCTCTCGTTCAACTCAACTCGGCAACCAAATTCGTCCTGTCTTTCCTGGTTACTTTGATCGAGTAACGTTTCAGATAAGCAACTGTGTTCATGTGCTCTGCAGGCATCACTTCTCAAGCGTGAAGTAAGTCTAGGTCCGATTAAGGCAACAAATCGCAATAAGTAGACAGGGGCATGAAATTCCTCCACGCGCACAGGTTTCGTACGGGTTCTGCGGATTGTATCGCATCAACTGGAGGTGAGTTCCTCCCATTAAGGGGGGCAATCTCGGCTTGAAACCCTGCCAGGTACGAGATCATCGGGGGCAGAACGCCTTGTAAGAATCACGTCATCAATATACGAACGTATTCACAAATTGAGAGTTGTGGCAGGATCAGTCTGGAGAAACTTCTTCCGTACCGGCCCAGTAACGGTCATTCGTCCCGAGGTTCATTTTGAATTCTTGATACGAAGCAAAGAGCACCGGAACCACAAACAAGGTCAACAGCGCCACTGTCATGCCGCCGATGACAGGCCACGCCATCGCTTTGGCAACGTCGGAGCCACGACCGGTAGAAAAGATGACCGGCAGCAGCGCGATAATCGTGGTAAACGTCGTCATCAGACACGGACGAATTCGCTTGAGCCCTGCTTCGACAACCGCATCCCGAATATCCTCATTGGTCGAGAGCCTTTTGCGCGTAAAGACCTGATCAAGATAAGTGGTCATCACCACGCCATCATCAACGGCGATTCCAAACAGGGCAATAAAGCCGACCCAGACCGCAGTATTAATCTGAATGTCGTTGATTGCCAGAAAGATCATTCCTCCGGCGAACGCGACTGGAATACCAGAGAAGACAGCCAGGGCGATCGGCAGGTTACGAAACTGTAAATAGATAATGAACAGATTCGTCAGAATAACCAAAGGCACAACCCAGAGCAGTCGATTGTTGGCTTCGATCTGGTTTTGAAATGATCCGACTGCTTTCAACGCGTAACCGGTGGGCAAGCTTAACGCCCCATCCTGCTGGGCGGCGTGCAGACTGGTTTCGACGGCATCAATCGTTTCGAGCGCTCCTTCCTGACCCGATGACGAAAATGAGACATGCGCCACCAGACGGGCATCTTCACTATTAATAACGCCCGGTCCCCACGTGGTTTTCATTTCTGCCAGCAGCGATAGCGGTATCACTTCTCCCGAATGCGTGACGACAGGCAGTCGATTCAAAGTATCGATCTGTTCGCGAAGATCTCGCTCGTAACGGACGCGAATCGGGTAGCGTTCCCGGCCTTCAACGGTCCTGGTGACATTCGAACCTCCCAGAGCGGTCTCGATAATTTGATTGACCATCGCGGTTGACATGCCATACCGCGCCGCCGTTTCTCTGTTGACGTCAAATTCCACATACGGTTTCCCCAACACGATATCAGGGTTTACTGTCGCCCCGTTGACCTGGGGAATCTGTTTCAGCCGGTCGGCGACGGCGATCGACGCCTTCGCCAGTCCGTCCAGACTGTCGCCATAAATGCGAATCGCCATGGGTGCTTTGATGCCGCTCTGCAGCATCACCACCCGCCCTTCGATGGGTTGCAGCGGCGAGGCAGGCGTGACTCCCGGCAGCGTAGCGACCGCGTTAATCTGCTCCCAGATATCTTTTGTAGTGACGCCAGGCCGCCACTGATCGACGGGCTTAAGCATGACATACGTTTCGATCATCGCTGCCGGCGCGGGATCGAGAGCGGAATCGATACGACCGATTTTCCCTAACACATTTTCGACTTCGGGAATCTCTCGAATCAGCGTGTCTTGTGTCTGCAGGACTTCCAGCGCCTGCGAAAAGCTGGCCGCAGGGTACAGGGTCGGCATGTAAAACCAACTCCCCTCATCGAGTGCAATCCAGTCGTTGGAAGCCAACCCGGGAAACAGATGCTTGGCCGCCACAAAACCGGGCACTTCGTTCGCGTCGACTCCAAGGGAATTCGCAAATTTTTCGAACGGTTTTAACACCACAGGCATCCCCACCCAGGCGCCCAGCCCCAGCAGTACGACGAAGGTGGGAAACGAGAAGAACAGCAGCTTATGCGCCATAAAAAACCGCAGTGTCGGTTCATAGAGAACGTGAATCGTTTTCCCTATCGGATTTTCATCAACCGGTCGCAACCGTTCACTCAACACCCAGTAACAGCAGATCCCGCCGATACCGGCGCACAAGATGATCAATACGGGAAGACTGACGGGGAGTTGACTGACGTAATTCGCGCCTGCCGTCCCTGCCAGCAATCCGCATACCAGAGTAAACACGCTTGAGATAATGATTCTGCGTCGTTGACTCCGCTGATTCGAAGCGAGAAACAGACGACTCAAAAGGGGCACCAGTGTGATAGAGACGATCAACGCCGCTGTGATGGAAAAGGTTTTCGTCCAGGCGAGCGGCGCAAACAGTTTATAGTCGCGACCGGTCAGCATGAAGACGGGCAGAAAGCTGACCACCGTAGTCATCACCGCAGTGACGACCGCGGGCGCGACCTCAACGGCAGCCTCATAGATGACTTCCAGTCTCTTCTCTTTCCCCCCCGGCCTGCCTTTCGCTTCCCACTCAGCCAGTTGACCATAGATCGATTCAGAAACGACGATCCCCATATCGACCATCGTGCCGATCGCAATCGCGATTCCGGCCAGCGACATGATGTTGGCATCAATACTGAATATATTCATAGCGATAAACGCCATCAGCACTGCAATCGGCAGCGTAATTGCCACCACCAGACTGGCGCGCAGATGCAGCAGAAACAGCAGGATCACCACCGCGGTAATGATCACTTCCTCGGTCAGCGCTGTGGTCAAAGTGGCAATGGTCTCGTTAATCAGACCGGTCCGGTCGTAGACGATTTTGAATGTCACCCCTTTCAGGCTCGGCTGAATTTGTGCCATTTTCGCTTTGACGAGGTCAATCACCTTCCGCGGATTTTCGCCAAAACGCATGACGATCACACCGCCGACGGCTTCCGCACCATTCAGGTCAATCGCACCCCGGCGGAATTCCGGACCGAGTTGAACCTGCCCGAGATCACGAATACGAATCGGCACACCATCGCGGGAACGAACGACCGTCGATTCAATATCACTGACCGCTTTCGTCGTGTTTTGATCCGCGCCGATGAAGCCACGTCCACGGATAATGAATTCCATGCCCCCTGATTCCACGGTCTTCGCGCCCACATCGATGTTCGATTTGCGAACGGCGTCGATCACCAGATCGAGGGGAATATCGTGAAAGCGGAGTTTGTCCGGGTCGATTTCGATCTGATACTGGCGCACGTAGCCGCCGACGCTGGCCACTTCACTCACACCGGGAACGGCCTGCAGTTCGTACTTCACGACAAAATCCTGCAGGCTGCGGAGCTCCGCCAGGTTCATACCTGCTTCGGGTGGCTCCAGCACATAATAGAGCACCTGCCCCAACCCGGTGGCATCCGGCCCCAATGTTGGGACGACGCCTTCCGGCAGCAGCGCTGCAGCGGTGCCCAGTTGTTCGGCGACGCGGGAACGGGCCCAGTAGAAATCGGTGCTGTCTTTAAACGTGACCTGCACGAAGCTGTAACCGAACAGACTTTTTCCGCGCACCGATTCGGCATCGGGAACGGCCAGCATTGAAACAGAGAGCGGATAAGTCACCTGGTCTTCCACGTCCTTCGGCGATCGTCCCGGCCAGGCAGTGAAGATGATAACCTGATTTTCACCAATGTTGGGAATGGCATCAATGGGGACTTCGTGGACGCCGTACAAGCCGAAACCGATGAGGATCGCCGTCACAATAAGCATAATCAGCGGTTCACGAATGCTGAACCCGATCAAGGCACGTAACATGGTTTATTCTCCTTGAGGCCTTGAAGGTGATTTGTCCTGCGGTTTCTGCGTCCCCGGTTTTGACGTCTCTGTTTTTTTAACGGCAGGCTCGAACGTGCTGACCAGCTCACCACAGTGCAGCATCTTGCTGCCGAAATAGGGGTTCAGCAGTTTGTCATCAGCCTGCAGCCAGTCTCCCTCCCCCTGCGGAACCATCGGACAGAAGAAATGATGAAACGACAGATGGCTGTCATCGCTGCGGACTTGAGTCGCCAGCGTCACAACCGCATGACTGATCGTCTTGAATTTCTTGCGTGCCTCATCGAGTGAGAGATGAGGCAGATGCTCCGCATCGGTTGCGATCTGCTTCAATTCTGCTCTGACCGGTTCACTGAGTCTGGAATCGCCGGCTAACTGTGCGGAAAGCTGATTCAACGCCTTTGCCTGCGCTTCCGTAATTTTTTTGTCCGATGCGAACATTTTCTGAATGCTGAAATAGGTGGAATACAATTCATCGAGCGTTTTGCCGGGTGGCCCCGAGAGCTTTTGAATTTGAATCGATTCGAATTTGAGCGGCGTATTGCGTTTGTCCGATTTTTTCTCGGGCGTATAACGCGTCGGGTCGATCAAACTTGGCTTGCCGGATAACTGCATCTGAGAGTCAATCAGAAAGTTGCCGGCCGTCGCGACTTTCTCGCCTTGTTTGACGCCGTCCAGTATCACAGCACGATCTCCCAGCATCGGGCCGAGTGTCACGTTTCTGAGTTCAAAACGCCCCGGTTTCGTTTCCACATAAATCACACTGTGATTACCTGCCAACAGCACGGCGGAACGAGGAACCGTCAGTGCTTCCCGCTGGGCAACGGGATGTTCGGTATAACCATAGCGCGATGTGGGCACGAGTTTCATGCCACAAATTGGACAGTCCCCCGGCTGGTCGCGAATGATCTGGGGATGCATGGGGCTGATCCACTTTCCCGCCAGTTCGTCATCATAAACGTTTCCTTGCGGGCCGATGGGAACGGTGATCTGTGCTTTCGCATAATCGCCGGGCCTGAGTTGTCCGTCCTCATTCAGAAATTCGACACGCACTCCCACGGTCCGCCGGGATTGATTGACGGTCGGATCGATGAACACGACCCGCCCTTTCAGAGCTTTACCGGGCAGTGATTGCAGTTCGGCTGCCACCAGTTGACCAAAGCGAATGCGCGACGCATCTTCCGGATAGAGTTCCAGCATGAGCCAGACCGTGGTTAGATTGGCAATGCGATAGATCGGCTCGCCGGCTTTGATGTATTTCCCTTCTTCAGCCAGTTTCTGAGTCACCGTGCCTCCCATCGGGGCGTAGATTGTGAGACGCGACTCCGCTTTTCCGCTGGTTAATAACTGATTGATCTGTGCTTCCGTCATCCCCAGTTCGACAAGTTTCTGCCGGGAATTGGCAACCAGTTTCCCCTGCACCTCGCGCACAGCAGCCAGCGCACCTGACGTCATCTTTTGCAGTGCATTTCGCGATTCCAGCAATTCAATCTGTGCTGAATAAAGCTCGGGACTGTAGACAATCGCCAGATGATCGCCCTTCTCGACTTGGACACCGGTGTAGTCCGCGAACAGTTTTTCGATCCGTCCGTTAATATACGCGGCGATCGTGGCCTGCCGACTCTCATCGATCTCAATCGCGCCGATGGTTTCAATGACGCTGCTGACGGGTTCCAATTTGACTTCGGCCGTCTGAATGTTTGCCAGACGTCGTTGCGCCGGGTCGATGTTAATGGCCATCTGATCGATGTTACTGCCCGACTGGGACGCGGGAACCAGCGTCATCCCGCAAATGGGACACCGCCCCGGTTGGGGCTGACGGATCTGCGGATGCATGGGACAGGTGTAGATCTGCGGTTTGCCATCCTGCGTCGTCGTGGCGGCAGACGGTGTTCCTGTTTGAATCCAGCCCACGCGTTGTGCCACGCCGAGCAATACAATCAACAAAAAGCCCACCGCCAGGAACAATCCTGCCGGCAGCAGTTTTCTCATCCACCAGCGCGTCGATTTGGCGTCGGGGTGTGGTGCCGAATTCGTTTCATCAGCCGCTGGTTCATTCGTGGAAGACGCCGTCATCTGTCCCCTCCGGATCATTAGTATTAAGAGAGCGGCCAGCCAGTCACAATTGACCAGCATTGGACCGTGCCGGAAAAAAACTAACCAGCCGCTCTGTTTCTGTAATGGATCGCTTAAATATATTGTGCGCGAAGTCTTGATTGGCAATCGTTGAGATCTGTTTTCATAAGCCATTTTGCACCGCGCTGTTTTTCATTTACGGAAAACAGACTTGATCTATGAACTGGAGACCGGAATCTCAGGAAACCGTGTGCGCATGAAAAATGCGGTTTCAACAAGATCGCTTTCGAAAGTCTGAAAGCAGCTTAGATCAAAGAGACGCAGAACAGAACCTGCGCAGCCTTCTGCGAAAGCAGAGAGCGTGGCGGAAACTCCGACGCATGAAATGCCTGGATTTGAGGGTGCGAAAAACAGCCTGCCACATCTTGGGTGAGCAACTGAAGCAGGAGCATTGTTTCCTGGCCCTGGTTCGATTGGACAGGCAGCGCCGGCAGACTGCTGCTCCGGCCACAACAACAACGGGCAGAGCCACACTCACAGCCTGAAGCATCAACGTGCCGCGTTTTCTGAGCACAGCAGCTTTTCTGTCCGGTTTCGAGAACTCTCGCAGACTGAGTGAGTTGGCAACAACAGCTTTGCTGCTGCAATGGGGAGCCACCGGAGTTGGTTTGACTGCAGCAGCAGCCAGACAAGTTTGCGGGACAGAGCGTCTGAATCAACAGCATTGCTGTCGTCATCCAGAGACACATCGCTCGACTGATCACCCGCATGGAGTCACTCCCGAATAAAACTTCAAAGACCTCAATTAATACTGTATCGCTTGAGAGGCATGAAGTCCAGACGGATTTTCGTCACTCTGCAGCCGGAAGACCAGGCAGCGTTGGCAAATCAGTCAACGGAAGATCCTGTCCACTGACACGACTGAGCCGCGCCAGCGAGATGGCAAGCTCTCCCTTTGCCTGATGAAAACCCAGTTCGAGAGTCAGCAGATTCCGATAATCCCGGATGACACGATCAAATTCGACTGCCCCGCGGGAATACGATTCCTGATCGGCTCTTAAAGTCTGACGGGCCTGGGGCAGGATCGTCTCTTTGTAAAGTTCCGCCGTCTCTTCCGCGCGTCTGGCTTCCGCCAGTAATTCGGTAATCAGCGCATCATACCGGTCCAGCAGTTCGGTTTCGGAATTCGTTGAAGCGAGATGTTTCCAGGTCGCTTCATCTTCCAGCGCATCATACTTCTCTTTCCAGAGTGGAATACTGATCTGGGCACCGAGAGCCCAGGGATCCTGGCCGACGTCTACGATCTTTGAAGGGGGACGGTTGCCATCCGTCACAAAATAATTCGCCGAGATGGTCAGTTCGGGACGCCGACTTAAGTGAGCGACTTCAATTCCCCAGCGCGAAGCCTGCGTGCGAAGTTGGGCAGCCTGAATTTCCGGCTGAGAACTTAACGCACTTTGATAAATGGCTTTGGACGACAATGCCGGCAGTGTGATTTCGAGTTCTTCCGCGACAATCACCGGGATATCAGCGTCCCGTGCGACCAGTCGATTCACTTCCGCCTGGACGGCCACGCGCAATTTCCGGTACGTGAGCAGTCGCTCTTCCAGCTTGCTCAGTTCCAATGTTCCCAGCAGCACATCTCCCTGTGTCGCAGTTCCGGTAGCGACTTGCGCATTGGCAACATCAATCAGTGATCTCAGCAGTTGCTGATTCGCCTTCGCGGTGGCAATTTGCCGATCGATGACGTACAGCCGATACCAGCCCGTACGCACGGCGGCGATCACCTGCAGACGTTCCGCCAGATAGTCGGCCCGCACGGCAAACGCTTCGAAACAGGCGCGCTGTTCTTCCGCGTTTAATTTACCGAGCCAGGGAATCATCTGACTGACACCCAGTGCGGCCCGTTGAGAGCCGGACGCCGTTTCAATCGGCGCGCCAAACACATTCGCCCCCACCTTCGGGTCGGGCAGTTTGTTGACATAACGGGACCGGGCCGAAGCCGCATTATAATCCTGATAGAGCTTCACCAGTCGAGGGTTCTGATCGACGGCCAGGATTTCCAGTTCACTCAAGGCATGGATTGGAAATGGCTGTTGAATGACCAGTTCCGATCGCGTGTCATCCGCAAGATCCGCTTCCTGAGACTCGGAGTTGACCTGTACGATCTTCGCTTCGGATTTCGACACATTATCAATATCAAGCGGCGCACGCGCAACCCGATCACTGTCGACCTCTAATTTCACAGAGGCCGAATCCTGCACGGTGGCTGCATTCGTGGCACATCCGGCGACAAAAACCGCCGCGAGCAGCAGACCGAAGCCGCGCACTTTGACTGAGGGATGATCCGTCATCCTGCAACCTTATTGATATCCACTGCAAGCTCATTCCGCGCACGCGGGCAAAGATCGTCAGCGGTGATAAATGAAAATGGCACGGTCCACGGAAAAGATCGACACAATCCAGGGTCCGATTGCCCGTATATTGCCGAATCCAGCGGTCATTACGGAAATCTGATTGTGGTTGTACCAGTTATAACGAACGTGGCAGTCACACGAACGGTTATCAGCCTGGCAGATTTTGTGGCTTGTATCGCTTAAACAGGTTGTGAGTTCATCCTACTGTGGGAACGACCTCGCATAGAAGCTCTGTTTTGTAGCGATGATCACGACAGGAAACCATGCCCCGGTTTCATTGTCGATAAACGGAAGTGGCAGCGATTGAGAGTTGTGGTAGGATCAGTCTGGTGAACTGTCTTAGATACCGTCCCAGTGGTGGGAGGTGGTGAAATTTCAGCGGGTTAATTCAATTTTTCTGCCGTTTTATACAAAACGTGAGTGCCATCGACATCTGAAGACCAGTGTTGCAAATTTGAATCTTGGTCAATGACATAAAAGTCGTCCATAGGGTCTGAATATTTCACCCGCACAAACTTTCTGCCTCCTTCATATTGTTTTTCAGCAAGCTGGTCTTCTCCTTTACTTCCATCACTAAACATTGTTTGCATGTAGAAAACACCATTTTTTTTATATATGGAGACTCTTCGTCCATCATCGATGAACCAACTGCCAAGATACCCCGGTGGCTTCATTGACGGTAATTGCCTAAGTTTATTTTCTTCATCTGTAGTGAGACCTAAAATCCTCACTTCTAATTCAGGATTAAAATGTGTCGTTGCCCATGCCCCTGAATCGATAATCATTCCTGGCAGATAATAACAAATAAAAGTTCTTTCATATTTTTGAGGGTCTTCCGACTTGAGTTTAATCGCAAGTGCCTGAAGTTGGTCCTTAGAAACTTTCTTGCCGAGCCTAATATCAAGGCTTCTCTTGATGTTATGAACTGTATCATCATTGATGATTGTGAAATCGACGCCATCAAGAACACCTTGAGAAGGGGCTGCAGAACTGAGGACGCTGTTATTGCTTGAGTTGACTTCTACTCTTGATGGAGATGATTCTTTTTGATTGTCAGATACACTCTAACCGATGCCAATTATTCCCGCACACAAAAAGCACGTAAATAGCCCCATCATCCCAACGCAGCCTAATGCTAAATTGCTGCTATTTCGTTTGACTGTAGCACCGCACCCAGGGCAAACTCGGGCTTTCTTGCTAATCCGCCGGCCACATTCCCTACACTTCGTCAGCGCCATTTGAGTTTATTCCTTGCTCTTGATTCAGGGGATGTCAATATGGTATCCAGTTGTGACGGAACTTTCCATAAAATGTAGATACAAACTCACTGTGGGTTTTAATGTTCCGACTTTACATACGGTCTTTGCTTGTGAATCAACTCCCTCGCACGCCGAATCCACCATGGTTATTCTCATTTTAAATAAGCATGGTGTCGCACTCGGTGACTAAAGAACCGATATGATTCTTCAGGACAAAACGCTTACTGAAGATGAAATATTTGACAAAGACATAGCCTTGCTAAAAGAATTGGAAACGATCCAAATACAGCAGATGGTATTGCTGAAAG
>NZ_CALFPF010000080.1 GCF_937919775.1 uncultured Gimesia sp. | reverse complement strand
AGGATGCAGCCGGGTACCAGACCCTCCTGCCAAAATAATTCCTTTTCTCGACATGGTCTTTCCCTACAGTTTTTCAATGACAGTTGAGAGGCAGTTATGGGAAATATTCTGAACTTTGTTTCTTGATAACTCTTATAGCCATAAGCGTTTAGTATTGAAAATCTCGAAATAAAGCAACTGCTTTTCTGGAATTTCATCACGAAAATCTGGGAGAACCTGGTATTTTCGTGATTTTACAGAAGTCTCGCTGACAGGAAACCCCAGAACAATCACCCAAAAACACCTTACGCGCCCTTTTTTCACTTAACCATTCCAAACACAAGCCACCATATACCCCCAGCCACCCATGGCTCCATTTGGATTCTATACCCCGACTCAGCGGTGACAAAACACAACCAACGTAAAACACGCGACCAGGACGTGACCAGGAATGAAAAACGGTTTCTGTGTTATTCAAAGACGTTCAACGCGGCTATAGTTCTACCGGAATGAGGCGAATGATCGTATCGATAATACGATCATGGTGCTTTGTTCGGTTTATGGTATTACTCTGCATCAGCAGCACCCCTACCAGATCCCGTTGAAAGTCAATCCAGGCGACCGGACCCGAGTAACCGGGATGTGATAACATACCCGAAGGACCGTATACATGGTTTGCTTTATACTGAAAGGCGAGCGCGTAGCGGCCGTTGGTTCCCGGCTGTGTCAGGTAGAGTTGCTGCAATACCTTTCCATCGATTAACTGTTTCCCGTTGTGAACACCATCGCTCAGGTGCAACTGCATCAGTGTGCCGATATCGTCGAGGGTCGAATAGACGCCGCCGCCAGCTGTGGAGAATCGTTTGTTCTGACGCTCGGCCACTTCCAGACCAAAAGTATCCGGTTCAAACACGCCTGCTTTGTTCGATTGATACAGGGGTGCCAGTCGTTTCAGTTCTGCTGGCGTCGGCTGAATGGTGGTATTCTTCAAATTGAGCGGCTTGAAGACGCGCTCCTGCATCAGTTCGACAAAGGTTTTCCCGGTAATTTTCTCCGCCACGCAGGCAGAAAGATCAATGGGGCGACCATACATCATCTGTGTCCCGGGCTCAGCGACCAGCCCCAGTTTCAGGCAGCCATCCACGAAATCCTGATGCGTCTGGGGAAAGACATAGTCTTTCAGTTCCGGGCTGGTTTTATCGAGGTTTTTATTCGCCTTGAGCCAGCCGTCATTCGGAATCCCCGATGTATGACTGAGAACATGGCGCAAACGGACCGGCTGCTTCGGTTTTGAACCATCGGCCAACCGAATCTCGGCAAACTCGGGAAATGTCTTCGCGATCGGATCATCAAACGTTATTAGACCGTCATCCACCAGAGACGCCATCAAGGTCGCGGTAAACAGTTTGCCGGTGGAAGCCAGCCAGCAGAGTTGATCCACGGTAAAAGGATCTTTGGTTTCAATGTTAACGACGCCGTGCGCTTCCCGCATGATGACTTTGCCGCGATGAATCAGCAGCACCGAGATCCCCGGATAATACCCTTCATTGATCACCGCCCGAATCTCCGAGCGAATCGCATCACGCGCTTCTTCCGTCAGCTTAAATGGGAAACGTACCTGAGGAGGCGGCGAATCCTCTGCTCTCGCAGACACCGTCACTGCGAGCAAGAGAAGCAGACCAAGCAGGATTTGCATTGTTTTTTTTCATGGTTGAACACTTTCAAAAGACCAGCTTTTTTCGCCGGCCCCTTTGCCGGAAAATCGGATTGACTGAAATTCTACCGGAGAGGCGTCCGCGGGAACATAGAGCCGCACGATCCCTGTTTTGCCTTCAACAGGGAGCTTCAGCTCAACATCCTGCCACTCTTCGCTCCCTTTAAAGGCATACTCAACGATCTGGCCCGTGCGTGGAAACGTCTCCTGATCTGCCGTCTTCCATTGCACTTTGCCCGTGCCGCCAGCGGTGCTGCGGATACGGAGTTTTAAAGTCAGCGGTCCCTCCAGTTTAACCTGGGCGGTTCCGAGAAACGGCGTGCGGCCATCGGCTTCAATTCGCGCGGCACCTTTCACGAGTGTGAGCTTGCACATTTTGGGAACAAGCCCCGTCGCGGGATCGCGTGCCGGTCTCAGCGTGTTTTGTACATTCGGTTTAAAATCGGGGTTGGGTTTCGGTGTGATCGCCCCGGTCTCTTTCTCAAATTCATTGATCAGCGCGTCGAGCTCTTTGACTTTATCCGGCATGATGGCTGCCAGGTTTGTCGTCTCGCCGATGTCTTCTTTCAGATTGTAAAGTTCATACAGGTCCGGGTAATTCGGATGCGGCTCCCAGCGCCGGATCAGTTTAAAATCTCCCGCTCGGACAGAAGTGGCCGGAATCAGATGCGGGAACCAGATGAAGAGCGCTTTGCGTTCCAGCGTTCCCTGTTGCAGTAATACCGGCAGAAAAGAAACACCGTCCAGAATGTGATTATCCGGTTTGTCCACTTTCACGACGTCCAGAATCGTCGGATACATATCGATGGGTCCGACCACCGTATCGGAAATCGAACCGGCCTCGATGTGCTTCGGCCAGCGAACCATCAGTGGCACGCGCTGTCCCCCTTCGTAGATCCGCCCTTTGCCTTCACGCAACGGCGCATTGTTGGTGGGTGGCTCTGTCCCCGCCCATTTCCGGTAGCTTTGGATCGTGTTGTACAACGGATGTTTCGCGGTCACGTTCTGTAGCTTCCGGTCATCCTTGTCCCAACTGTGCGTATTGCCGCCGTTATCCGAATAGAAGATGAACAGCGTTTTGTCAGTCAGATGCAATTCGTCGAGCTTGTCCAGAATGCGTCCCAGGCTTTCATCCACGTTCTGCAGCATCGATCCCATCACGGGATTGCGTTGTTCGCCGCGCGGGTCTGTTTTCCTGGCATACCGGGCCGTGTATTGCTCTTTATGCTGCCACGGTCCGTGAACCGAGTATTGCCAGAGATTCAGATAGAAGGGTTCTTTCTGATTTTTCTCGATGAACCGGAGTGCTTCGTCGGTCAGCCGGTCGGTAATGTGTTCTCCCTCGGGACCGTCGGTGATGTTGCCGACTTTATACCTCCCGGCCGGGCGACCGTCCGCATGCACGCCGTAAGGAGAAAAGTAACTCGGCGGCCCCGGATCGGGAGCACAATGCCAGATCGTTTCGAAGCCCTGCTTGTCAGGCCAGTGTTGCGGCATTGCTCCGAGATGCCACTTGCCGAAGTGCCCCGTCCGATAACCGGCATCGCGGAGAACTTCGGCCAGCGTGATCAGTTTCGGATCGAGGTAGTTTTTACTTTCGGGATAAATGAATTTTTTGTTGGGGGATGTCTTGGCCGGATAGCGGGCTGCCTCTTCAGGCTGCGGCGGAAGATGTCCTGTTGCACTCGTGATGCCGTGCCGAGCGGAATACTGTCCGCTCAAAATCGAAGCGCGTGTCGGCGAACAGAGGGGTACGGCATACGCGTTCGTAAACCGCATCGACTGTTTCGCCAGCCGTTCCATGTTGGGCGTTTCATAATACTTCGAACCGTAAACCGAACTGTCCATCCAGCCCATATCGTCGACCAGAAACAGTACCACATTCGGTCTGGAAGGTGCGTTCGCGAATGCCAACACCTGGACAGAAAATAAAAAGATCAGACAGGCAATCGATTTCAAGAGATTCATTTTCATTATGTAAATGATCCAAACAAGAGCGACATTGATTCGATGGTTCTCTTAACGGTAAAGTAGGTGTCCGGTTTACAAATCTTTTTCCGTCGGCGGAAAACGTTTGCGTCTGTCACTGTCGACCGGCTTGCCGCTGCCTGTGTTCCACCATTCGGCGGCACGCTCCGGATCGTAACTTGGATTGGGAATCGGCATCCGGGCATTGACATCCTGCCGCCATACCTTGAGCTTCTGCTTCAAGTCTGCGACACGCCCTTTTTTCTCACTCGCCAGGTTTTTCGTTTCGCCGATGTCGTTGCTGATTTGATACAACTCCACATCGCCGGTCCCATCGAGGTACTCGATCAGCTTCCAGTCCCCCTCGCGAATACTGCTGGCCGGTCGGTCGTGGTGGTAGTGCGGGTAGTGCCAGTAGAGCGCGCTCCGTTTCAGTGTTGCGTCCGGGTTAGAGAGTAATGGAACCAGACTCTCGCCATCGATCGTCTGATTTTTCGGGAGCGAACCCCCAGCCAGTTCGACAAAAGTGGGATAGAAGTCGTACGTAATCGTCGGCTCTGCACAGACGGTTCCCGCTTTCACGAGCGGTGGATACTTAATGATCAACGGAACGCGAACGCCCCCTTCGTGCAGCGATCCTTTCTCGCCCTTGAGTGGAACGAGGCTCGAGACATTGTCATCCGCTTCTTCACGGTAGTCATAGCGGCGATATAAGCCGCCGTTGTCGGATGTAAAGACCACCATCGTATTCTCCGTCATTCCTTCAGCTTCGATGGCATCGACAATCCGGCCGACCATGTCGTCACAATGTTCGATCATCGCAGCATACACCGGGTGCGGAAATTCGCGATTCAGGCTGGCGGACTTCTGCCGATACTTCTCGACTTTTTCGGACATGGCTCCCAGCGGAATATGCACGGCGAAAGGAGAGAGCATCAGAAAGAACGGTTTCTGTTTGTTGCTGCGAATGAAATCGATACTCAGATCGGCTTCAAAGTCGGTTCGATACTGGCCCGACTTCGGTTTCAAATCTGAGCGTCCCTGAACCCGATACTTTCCGGGCAGATGCGGTCCCCCGATGACAGCCGCAAAATCGTAGCCCTGCCGATCCGGCTGAAATTGAGGCCCGTTTCCCAGATGCCACTTGCCGATATATCCGGTCTCGTAGCCGGCAGCCTTCAGCGATTCTGCAACCGTGACCGTATCGAGGGGCAAAGCCATCGTTGGCTGTGGGGTAATCACACGTTCAAACGGTCGCCAGTGTCCGGGAATAAAATCGGTAATGCCGATGCGCGCCTGATTCTGTCCGGCCTGCAAAGCGCACCGCGTGGGCGAACAGACAGCACCGGCGGCATAAAAATCGGTGAATCGCATCCCCTCTTTAGCAAGTTGATCAATGCGCGGCGTGTCTACGAAATCGTTGCCATAACAGCCGACATCCTTCCAGCCCATATCGTCGATAAAAATGAGCACAATATTGGGCCGCTCGGCGGCCGTCACCGGTCCTGCAGTACACAAAAGTGCCAATATGGATAGAAGAATCACGCGCGCCATGATTTCAGTTCCCGTTGGTTAGAGTATGAATGCTGCCGCTAATGAGCCGGCTCGTTGCAGCTTAAATACACAGAAGTCACAGAGTATTTGCAAGTTCCATCGCAACTCGAAGCAGAAATGCGATAACGCCGAGAGCAAATGCCCGCGGCGTTATTTTAATCTGGTGGAGAGCAAAAAGCTCGCTCCCAAAAGAGAAGCTCCTCGAGTAGGACTCGAACCTACAACCTAGCGGTTAACAGCCGCTCGCTCTACCGATTGAGCTATCGAGGAATAAGAAAGTGGTAAAAGAGAACTCTCAACCACATTGTGCGTATAACATATTGCGAGAAATGTATGAAGTCAACCGAAGATAATCACGAACCACTTGTGTTCTGACAAAATTTCCAAGAAATCTGGAAGGGAGAGGGGGGTCGTAACTATTTTGGATCACTCATCTTCGGAACCCGGCTGTTTGGGAGAAACCCCTTTGATCTTTTCCAGGATGACTTTGTTGCCCTGCTCGTTGTATTCGATGAGATTCATAAACGCTCCCATCAGCATAATCCCACGTCCGCAGGGGCGTTCGAGGTTTTCCAGTAAGGTGGGATCGGGTACATGAGTACGGTCAAATCCTTCGCCTTCATCCTGGATCTCGATGCGTACCCGTTCGTCACTGAGCCAGCATTTGATGTCCACATTCTTGTCCGGGGACATGCGATTGCCATGTTTGATGGCGTTGACGAGTGCCTCTTCGAGCGCCAAACGCACGGCAAAGACATCGCGATCCGGATATTCACGTACCTCGAGAGCCTCGACAATTCTGGCTTGTACAGCCTGACCTTCCGAGGTATCGCTGGGAATCGTTACTTCAAAGTATTCGTCCGATGACATGAATTTGGCCAGCACACGATTTCTGGTGTTTGTCCAGTTACTATTTAGAGACATTTAAACATATTCCTCGAATATGCCGGGAAAAACGAATTCGCTTTCCCCTTACTTAAATATCTGACAATATTTGTTCTCAATCAGCGTTTTGAAGGAACGGTAATCCGTATCGCACACAGGTCGACGTTGCAATTACCGAGCCAACGCTAAAACCCTTCGAGAGCCGCCTCTTGTGTTTCTGCGATATCAAAAAGTTGATTCAGTCGCGTAATGGCGAAAACTTCATAGATATCAGGACGAATCGAACAAAGTTTCAATTTACCCTTTGCCTTTTTCACTTTTTTATCCAACGTGATCAGCTTTCCGAGTGCAGCACTCGAAAGGTATTCCACATTGGAAAAGTCCAGAATAATCTTTTTGCGTCCATCTTCATCAACAAGTCCGAATAATTGAGTCCCGATGATCTGGATGTTTCCTTCATCAAGAATTTTCTTGTCAATAAATTTTGCTATGGTGACATCTGAGACTTCTTCGATGTCAACACGACGGTGACCAGCTGCCATAATTCCAGCCCACCCTCTTCTAAAAAAACAAAATCCGACGTTGGCACATGCATTCCCTCTGAACGCATTATCGTTGATCTAAAGTCGCTACGACTGCCTGGCCCGATCGGAATCGATCATAAAAAACGAATTGATTAAAAGTAACAGATTATAGCCGTCTTGTCTAAAAAAGAAATTATCTAAACAGATATTCCCATTAGGCTAACATCAATTTGAATCAGGACGACAAGTCCGCTGTAAGTCATGATCATCAC
>NZ_CALFPF010000079.1 GCF_937919775.1 uncultured Gimesia sp. | reverse complement strand
CTCCGTCAGTAAGGAATAATTATTAATGTTTCATTACTAAGTCAATGGTTTTAAGAACGACACCATTATTTTCATTATTTAAGGATGTTCAAGATGAGGCACTTGAGAACTTCTGTGAAACGGGGAGCTTTTACGCTCATAGAATTGCTGGTGGTGATTGCGATCATCGCCATTCTGATCGCATTGCTGCTCCCGGCAGTCCAGCAGGCACGGGAAGCAGCCCGCCGCAGCACCTGCAAAAACAGCCTGAAACAAATCTGCCTGGCGATGCACAACTACGAGAGCACGCACACTACGTTTCCTTATGCACACCGTGGTGGCGCAGGGACGTATCCGTTCTACTGTCATAATCGTGATAGTTGGTTTCACCGCATTCTGCCTTATATCGATCAGGCACCGATGTATAATGCCTATGAAGCGGACTGTTCGAATGTGTCTGCCACCACGAGTAATCACGTGCATAATATTTCAAGCAGCCAGGTATTTGTCCGCACGCCATTACCAATCTTCATGTGTCCTTCAGATATTGGACCTGCGTTTGCAGAAAATACAGGAGTTCGCTGGGCAGGCAGCTATTTAGCTTGTATTGGTTGGGCCAATAACCGTTCAACAGGTACAGATAACGGGATGTTCGGGTATGAAACGAAAACGAAAATGCGCGACATCACTGATGGAACCTCAAGCACAATGATGCTCAGCGAAGCAGTACAGCGCGTGACTGTTCCCACTGGTTTTTCCTGGGGATGTCCTGGTTGTTATTGGATTGGAGGCGCGCACGGCGAAGTCGCATTTACAGCTTACGAGACTCCGAACACGTCTGCCCCGGATCAGAACTATCTCTGCAAAAGCACCACTGATGTGAATGCACCGTGTGTTACGGATCAGGCGAATCGATGGAATTACGCGCGCAGCCAGCATGTGGGAGGGGTGCATGTGGGAATGGCCGATGGTGCAGTGCGGTTCATTTCAGAAAACATTGATCGTGGAACCTACAGATCTTTATCAACCCGATCGGGGAAAGAAGTGGTAGGCGAATTTTAAGTTATTCAAAGACTCGTTTAACCAAACATGTCCCCGGTGTTTTCACCGGGGACAGAATGATGAATCAGGAAACAATATAAATGAAAAGTCTTTCATTCCTTTTGATTTTGGCATGCACGGCAGGAGCATTCGCTGGTTGTGGCGGCGGCAGTGAAGGGCCGGCGACCTATCCCGTGTCGGGCAAAGTCACGTTCGACGGTGCGCCTTTGACCGAGGGGCAGATTATTTTCCGTGACGCTGCCGGGAAGGCTGCCAGCGCTGCAGGAAAAATCGAGAATGGTGAATTTTCCTTCCAGTCAACCGCTGGTAAAAAAGAGGTCGTGATCACGGCAACACGTGAAATTCCGGGGAAAACCGTTGTCGGTGGTGCGCCGGATGAACCCCCCGTTCCGGCGATTGAGCAGTATTTACCGCAGAACTACAATGAAAAAACGACGCTGGAAGCAGACGTGAGTGGCTCGGGTTCGAATGAATTTTCGTTTGACCTGACAGGCAAATAAGCTCAAGACGCGGCCATGAGCCTGATCGTGTCAATTTGCGCGATCAGGCAGGAGGTTCTCGGTGCGCTGCCCGGAATTACTGCTTTTGAATGCATTCTCGTACCAGAATGCGTGTCTGTTTGAAAGCGTGTTTGATGGTATAGGCGCGGGCTTCGAGTTGCTCTTCAGTGTAGTATTTCCCGTGGTCACTTGTAGGAAGGCCTGCGAGTGACAAAGTCAGTGGCAGCAGGTCGAGAAACTCACGATAGCGTCGCTGGACATCATTGCTGGCGGTGGCTGAATCATTCACTTAAAGAATCTCCCTCTGTTCTTACGGCATCGTTTGAGAAATTGGACTGAATTTCAGGGGAACCTGAGCAGATCGCGGCTGTAGATTACCCCGAACCGAACCGCGGCCTCTCCGATTTTCTGCTTAGATTCTCGCAAAGGCAAATCAGAAAAGCAATGGGAAGCCTGGAGAATGAATCGCGCAATATCAGGATTCAAGCCCGCCATTGGCTGTCGAACCACCTTTCGCACGACATTCGCTACGCTGCTTCAGCGTGTCTCTGGAATTCATGCCGACAGGCTAAGCGCCGCCGCCTGATCAGCTCAGCAATGCTTACTGCTTGTTTTTGAGGCCGGTTGACTCCGGTGGTGGCAGAGTGACCGGCGGTAATTCTGGAACCACGGGTCCGCTCTGTTCGCTTTCCTGGTGTGGTGGCTGTTGAGGATAACCCTGTGGCAGCATCTGATACTGCTGAGGATATGCCGGCATCGGCTGCTGGGGGTATCCTTGTTGCGGATAATATTGTGGCGGCATGGGGTACGGGTATGGTTGCGGCGGATAAGCATACTGTTGAGGAGGATAGCCGGCCGCCTGTTGCTGCATTGCCTGTTCGTATGCCAGCTGGGCTTGCCGCTGCTGTTCTGCGGACAGAATCTGGGTATCCCCTTCATAGACTTCTGCAGCCGCAGGCGCTTTCGGAGCAGGGGGCGCAGCCGGGGTGCCTTCAGGCTGATGAACGGGAATATCAAACACGGTATCTGATCCCGTCAAAATCTCTGCGGGAGGAGTTGCGCCGGCGGCCGTTTCCGGATTCGCCTGTATGACTTCTTTATCAACCGTATGGGACATCAGGATTTCAAAGTCGAGCTTGCCTACCTGAATCTTGTCGGCATGAGACAGTTGAACTTCACCCCTGATTCGTTTTCCGTTAACCAGTGTGCCGTTCGTGCTGCCAAAATCGCGTAAACGAACGCTGTATTCATCAACGGTGAAGACACAGTGATGCCGACTGACCATATCACTATTGGGACGCAAGTGGCAGTCTTCTTCCCGGCCGATTAAGAACTTTTTGCCTGTGATCGGAATCAGTTTTCCGTCATGACGACCGCCAATGACCTTCAACGAAATCTGCAACATAAATCGTTCACTCCATAGGTTTCATACAGAACACATCAAAAGTTCTGGAACATGGCATGGCTGAAATGGTTCAACCATCCTATTTCCGGTGACTTGTTTTCATTTTGCCGGTTGATTGGTAGAAAAGAAAAGAAAAATGAACAAGAAACAGAAATGAGTGAAATAACTTCTCGTCATTGAATGAAAGGAGCAAGTTACAATGCTCAAATGGCCCGCATTGTGTGGTTTGACTCACTTCACCGTAAGTAAAAATCCACTACTATTTTCCGTAACACGAAAGATCAATTGAATAAAAACAGGTATTATGTACTTAACGCTATCAGGCGGCTGGCGCTATGTCAATAAGGATAAAACCTACATCGGATATGTAAATGATTTATTAATCAGACATTCATTTTTACTTGATTTTGATAACTCCTGCTGTCTTAACCAATAAGCTTTATTTTTTGCGGGAAGTCCAGGAAACCTGGGTGTATTTTTCTTTTTCCAGTCGGGTGGCCAGTGAAAGCTCTTCGTCAGTCAGGTTTTGAGACTGCAGGGGCAGGCCAATTGCCCGCGAAATGGCTTCTGAAAATTCCTCAGTCAGTTGTGTCAGAAATGTCTCGTTGTACAGGCTGGTTTGCCCGAACTGATTCAACAGCCCGGGAAAGTGGGGGGCGTATTCCGAAGTGAGAAGTAACAGGCTGCCGTGCTGGACAATTGCGCCGCGTCTTCGTCGTTGTGCACTTCCCAGAATTTTGTGCCCGTCAAAGACGAGATCCCGCTCATCGCCGCGACCGAAGCAGAGAAACGGCTCTGACTTGACGGTAATCGAGGTGCCACGAAATTCGACCTGCAGGTCATGGGCCGACAGGACATCAATCAGCGGTTGATGGATGGTGAGGTAAAGATCCGGTAGCGATCTGGAAAGCGGGTGGCTCGCCGGAACCGCGAAGGAATAGGTTAATTCATGGTGGTGTAAAATCGCCCCGCCTCCTGAGAGCCTGCGGACCCGGGGGAGGTTTTTCCAGGTGTCATTCTGGTCCTCAGCTTCATTCTTTTGAAAGTAACCGAGAGAGATCGTCGGCTGGTCCCAGCGATACCAGCGTAATGAGCAGACCTCCTGTGAAGCAGCCGACTCCAGCAGCGATTCATCAACGGCCATATTCCAGCTCCCCGTCAGCGGGGCAGGCTCAATGATCAGACGACAGTGATCCGGGATGGAAGCATGAGTCATACCAGGAGCCCGACTGTGAAGTGACACGTAAGAATGAGAATTGAAATTGCCTATTGCGGCTCGCAGCACTGCAGAATCGGGTTACGGGCCGCGACAACTTCATCTGGTCTACAGATGTTGGTGCTGTGCGGCGCCAGATGCAGGAATGCGGGGTCTTCCTTAAGGATCGTACGGAGGGCTTCCGCGAACGCATCCAGGGTTTCTTTCGATTCGGTTTCCGTCGGTTCGACCATAATCGCTTCAGGAACCACCAGCGGAAAATAAACGGTCGGGGCATGAAAACCAAAATCGAGCAGACGTTTGGCGATATCCATCGCCGTGATTCCATTTTGAGATTTGATTTTTGAAGCAGAGGCCACAAATTCGTGCATGCAGAGGTCGCCATTGGGAACCGGGAGCACGTCCTTTAAAATTGCCTTGAGGTAGTTTGCATTCAGAACGGCATTTTCAGAGACGGCTTTCAAGCCTTTGGCTCCCAGTGTTCGCAGGTAGAGATAACCTCGAACGAGAATGCCGATGTTTCCATAAAACGTGCGGACGCGTCCGATTGATTTGGCAGGCATTTCCAGAACATACCGGTCTTCATCCGCGCTTGCCGTTTCATTGCGTTTGATGACCGGGCCGGGAAGAAATTCGGCCAGGAAATCGCGAACGGCAATCGGCCCTGATCCCGGTCCGCCGGCACCGTGGGGACCGGTGAAGGTTTTGTGTACGTTGTAATGCATCATATCGCCGCCAAAGTCACCGGGGCGGGTGATCCCGAGGATGGCGTTCATGTTGGCGCCGTCGATATAGACCAGGCCTCCTGCGTCGTGGACCATTTGCGCGATTTGTTTGATGTCTTTCTCAAACAGTCCCAGTGTATTCGGATTCGTCACCATGAAGACCGCCGTCTGATCATCCAGATGGGCTTTGAGATCTTCGAGATCAACGAGTCCCGCTTTGCTGCTTGCCAGTTGCACACAGTCGAAGCCGGCAATCGCGGCGCTGGCCGGATTGGTTCCGTGCGCACTGTTGGGGAACAGGACTTTTGTACGTTTTTCACCACGATCTTCAAAGTAGGCTTTCGCCGTCAGCAGCGCTGTAAATTCGCCTTGCGCACCGGCCGCCGGCTGCAGTGAGACCGCAGGCAGTCCTGAAATTTCCGCCAGCATTTCCTGCGTTTCATACAGTAGTTCGAACATGCCCTGCAGGTCAGACGGATTTTGATACGGGTGCAGATCCACAATTCCCGGCAGGCTCGCCAGTCGCTCATGGCGTTTGGGATTGTATTTCATGGTGCAACTGCCCAGCGGGTAGAAGTGGGTGTCCACACACATGTTCAAAGTCGATAAATTGACAAAGTGTCGAATGACGTCCGATTCTGTGACTTCAGGCAGTCCCGTTGGCTCTGTCGCGAGCGCTGATTTCGGAATCAGTTCTTCCAGCGGTTTGACAGGGACATCCGCTGCAGGATACAGGGCACCGCGCCGGCCGGGTTGGGAGAGAGAAAACAATAATTCGGTGGCCAATTGATTTCGCATGGTGATGGTGATTGCTTCGAAATATCTGAACTAGTGAAACGTGTTAAGGAGTCAATTAAGCGGAGGCTACGCTTTCAGTGCCGTCACCAGACGGTCAATTTCTTCGCGTGTTCTTTGTTCCGTGATCGCGACCAGGACTCCGGTCCGGTAAGTCTCGGCACCGTTCTTGAATTCAAACCGGGAGAGTTCCGGCCCCAGATCAAAACCAGCCTGACGTGCTTTGCGGAGCAGATAGTCGGCGCCCTCGGAGCAGCTTACAACAAACTCTTTGAAGAACGCACGATCAGGAAACATGAGATCGATGCCTTCGATTTGAGAAAGTTGCTCGGCCGCATAATGTGCTTTCTGGCAGGAAAGTTCAGCGACTTCACGAATGCCCTGTTTTCCGACGAGAGACAGATAAACGGCGGCGCGGATCGCAATCAGCCCCTGGTTGCTGCAGATGTTACTGGTTGCTTTATCGCGACGAATGTGTTGTTCGCGGGCTTGCAGATTCAGCACGAAACAGCGTTTCCCGTTGCGGTCCACGGTTTGACCAATCAGGCGGCCGGGCATTTTGCGGACAAATTTTTCGCTGCAGGAGAACAGTCCGAGATACGGACCGCCAAACTGCAGAGGCGTTCCCAACGACTGACCTTCCGCGATCGCAATGTCGGCACCGTAATCGCCGGGACGCGTCAGGATGCCGAGGCTGATGGGGTCATAAGAGACCACAGCCAGCGCACCATACTTGTGAGCAATTTCCGTCAGTTGCTCGGCTTCTTCCAGCGTTCCAAAGAAGTTGGGATGCTGGATGACGAGGCAGGCGGTCTGATCATTCATCGCAGCGTCAACGTCAGCCGGATCGACACAACCGTTGTCGCAGGGAACGACGACGACTTCACAGTTCAAGTGAGTCAGATACGTTTCCACAATCTGTAGATATTCCGGATGCAGCGATCCCAGTAATACGACCCGGTCGTGGCGATTGGTAACCCGCATCGCCATGAAAGCCGCTTCACTGACACTCGTGCCACCTTCATACAGACTGGCGTTTGAAACATCCATGCCCGTTAACTGGCAGATCAGTGATTGAAATTCGAAGAAGGTCTGCAGACTTCCCTGACTGGCTTCTGCCTGATAGGGAGTGTATGCGGTATAAAATTCTCCCCGCCTGGCAATTTCATCTACGGCCGCGGGAATGAAGTGGTCATAGGCCCCGCCGCCCAGCATGCAGACCCGTGAGCCCGGACCGACGTTTTTTGCGGCCAGCTGCGAGACGTGCGCCTGCAGTTCCATTTCGGTTAAAGCGGGGGGAATATCGAGGGGGCGGTTCAGTCGCAGCTCGGCGGGGATTGTGGCAAACAAAGCTTCCAGCGAGTCGACGCCGATCGCTTGCAACATTTCCTGCTGCTGTTCTGGTGTGTTAAAGAGGTAAGGCACGGTTCACTCGTTAATAAACGTGATTGTGATAGCGTTGGCGATTCAACGGTTTGATTATAGTCGCGAGGCAAACATTGGAACTCTCTTTTTATCCATTTTAGCCTGTGTTCAAATTTATTATAACGTCTTCAAGGCCATTCGGAGCAAGTGTACTGGCATGCGTGACGCTATCGTTAAATGGGACGCGCTCTCGATGACAGAGCGAAATTGTCTGTCGTGCAGTTGGCCGTTGAGAAATCTCTACCGATGGACAACCGCTTCCAGCGTGGCTGTTTTTTAATGTGCTTCGGACTCACAAAACTTGTGATAATCGTCGGCATTCATGAACTGCTCCAGTTCGGAAGCATTTGAGATTTTCACTTTTGTGATCCAGCCTTTTCCGAAAGGGTCATCAGAAAGTGGTGACTGATCATCCACGAGCGCCTCATTCACTTCAGTGATTTCCCCACTGACGGGAGAATACAAATCGCTGACAGCCTTGACGCTTTCCACTTCCCCGAACACTTTACCTGCTTCACAGGTTGAACCGACTTGCGGAAGCTCAATGAACACGAGGTCGGTCAATTGATTGACAGCAAAATCGGTAATACCTACTGTAGCGATCTCGCCTTCAACGCTGACCCACTCGTGAGTTTTGGTGAATTTTAAGTTGCTCTGATCCATGTTTGCAAAACCCTTGTTCTATTTCCTGACTCAAGAATTCAAAACAGCGCACGTCCTGAGAAAAGAAGTCTAAAGTTCCCTGATAACTCTTCGTTGACGATACAGAGATTTGTTCCGTTTGAAAAGGATTCTATGAGGGAAATTCTACGACTGCTGCAGTATATCTTTAGAGATGCAGAAACAGGGTTTCGCAGTGATGGAAGGGGGCTGGCTGTGGTGAGATTCAGGAGCAGCTGTCTGCCCGTCAGGCAGGGAATAGAGGGAGATCCGTTTAGACGCACCGACAAGTCCATAACCTGATGCACATCCCATTTAACGGATGTGTCACCGGTGCTGTTATATTCGTTCCGAATTGCCCTGGAGACGCTGGCATTAACCTGGACTCAGCCTACTAATGCGGAGGCATATTTTCCTCTTCGACTTTGCTCAGTTTTTCCAGACGCCGGGCATGCCGGCCTCCTTCAAACTCTTCTTTCAGCCAGATTTCAATCATCCGGTTGACGAGCCGGTCTCCGAGCAGGTCGGCGGACAGGCAGAGTACATTCGAATCATTATGCAGGCGGCTCATTTGCGCAGTAATGTCATCGTGGCAGGGAGTTGCTCTGACTCCCGGGAACTTGTTGGCAACGATGCACATTCCCATACCGGTTCCGCAGATCAGGATACCGCGATCAATTTCCTTCGTGCCGATGGCGCGGGCTACTTTGACAGCATAGTCGGGATAATCCACGCTTTCACCATCATCGGGGCCATAATCGAGTGCTTCGTGCCCTAACTGGTTTAAAAGTGTGAGGATCTTGACCTTGGTAGTAAATCCACGGTGATCACTGGCAACTGCAATTTTCATCGAAACTCTTTTATTTAAATGTCGCAAGAAGAATCAAAAACGATGTTTGATATCCGTTCAAATCGCAAACGAGGCATTTTTCTGTTCTGGGCGGGAGTCTAGGTACATTCGCTGCCCTCCCCCGGACTTTCTGATCGAACTCGAATGAATACTCAATCATACTTCGGAAAAAACGCCACCGCCTCATCAGAAGAGGTATTCACAATATCTTCATATATCTAAAAGGGTAATGGTTTACAACCTATTATAGCAAGGCTGTACTTACTGCAGATGTGGAATTTTCTGTTTGTCAAAAAACCATTCAATCCAGGCGGGTAGGGTAAACTAAAGTGTTGTTATTTTAAGAGGCTCTGATCTGATCAATGATCGATTTTAAATGTTTCTCGATTTCTTTTTTGCAATCGACATAACATTGAAAACCGCCGCCAATCGGATCGGAAACGTCTTTGCCCTCGGGGGAAAGCAGTTGAACAACCTCTGCCAGGTCGGGACGCTCAGAGAGAATTGCTGCACGATGCCCTTTTGTCATAGTGTAGAGATGATCTGATTGATCTAGTAACCGCTCAGTCAGTGGCTGGCTCTCATGGCTGCGAATATCAATTCCCTGCTCTGCCAGAATCGTGACGCCTTCCGGGCTGGGGGGCGCGCCAGAGGCGGCAGCCAGCCCGGCTGAACCAATGATAAAGCCGTGATCGGACAATTCATCTTCCTGACAGCCCAGTTTATCAGAGAGTAGTTTACGAAACAGGCCTTCTGCCATTGGGCTGCGGCAAGTGTTTCCTGTGCAAATGAACATGTAAATTTCACTCGACAGTCTGGTTAGAGTGGTTTCGGTGACGACCCCCGGTTGAAGGATGCTCCATTGATTATCGGAAATAGAGACGATGGTAGACTGATCACCAAAGCGGGAAGGGCCGTCATCAATGATTAACGCGATCTGACCCTCGAAATCCTCCAGAACGGCGTCGGCGGTCTGGTATTTTGACTGTTCATTCAGGAGCACCAGCGGAGAGGGGGAGAGACGCATGGTCTGAAAGATAATTTCATGAGCCGGCGCCCGCAGTCGAATTCGGGAGTCGGGGCAGATTTGTGATTGCATTTCAACGGGTAGCTGTGAAAACAGACTGTCCGGGAGAGGGCGGTCCAGCTCCATGACCACAGGACCAGGCCAGCAGCGTTTTGCCAGTTTGCGACCGATGGGGGGCATTTCCGGAAGATAGTCCTGGGCTTCATCAAAGCCTTTCACGCACAGCACCAGCGGTTCCTCTGCTTTGGACAGAGAACGCAGTTTGGTCATCGCGATAGAGCTAAGTGACTGACCTGCGATGACATACGCTGTTGCTGTTGGAAATGCCACTAATTCCCCTTTTGCCAGATATTGAACGGCAAGGTGAATTGCATCTCGAATGTCGTCAGTCTGTTTGAGGTCAATCCGTTCGGTCATGAACAATTTAAGCCTTTGGTTCCTTGCAGAAATTGTTGTCCAGACGCAATTCAACG
>NZ_CALFPF010000078.1 GCF_937919775.1 uncultured Gimesia sp. | reverse complement strand
CATGCGAATTCTAATTCGCTCTTGACTCGCAACGGCCACCAATAATTTCCTTCACTAAAATTAGACTCTCACCCTGCTTAGACACCTTCTCCGAGCGGGGAAGCGAGCAATACTAATGAGACCTTCATCTCTTGTCAACGAACCGAAGAAAGCTTCGAGGGCTTTTTTCGAAATTCTGACATTCTCTTTGGTAAAGCTCGCCAGGCACTGTTCATTTGAAAACCGGACAATTCGTCCGCAAATTTGCAGAGGGCACAACTTACACACTCGGTGACAGGATACCAAGCGTTGAACACTATGATTTTTTAAAAATTATCCAATCATCTCTTTTAATACGCTGGCAGGTGCCGGGGCGTACTTCAAAGGAGCCATCGAAAACGAAGCCCTGCCCTGCGAAAGACTGCGAATCTGGGTGGAATAGCCAAACAATTGCGATAATGGCGCCTCAACTTCCATCACACACAAATCACTGCGCCACTCGCTATTCAGAACAGCCGCATTCCGGGAACTGAGGTCGGCCTGAATATTTCCGCGAAATTCATCGGGCGTCACCACTTCCATTTTCATGATCGGTTCCAGCAATTGAATCTTGGAATCCATGATGCAGCCATGCAGCGCTTCCGAGACCGCAGCCTCTACCGCAGCTTCATTCGTCTCCCCCTCCCGCGAATGCACATCCAGCACAACGAATTGCACATTGATCAAGGGAAAACCAACCTGACCTCCCCCTTCGATTCCCATCCGCAACGTCTCCATCATCACCTTGTGCAGCGCGGGATCAAACTCACCCGGCTTCAGCTTGCTGATTACTGAAACGGGAGTCTCACCCTTAAAAGGTTCCAGCCGCAATTTTACTTTAAAATAAAGATTCCCGCCTGCAGAGGGGCGGCTGAACTCCACTTCTTTTTCAATCGGCGCCATCACCGTTTCACGATAACTGACGCGCGGCTTATGCACACGCACGCTCAAGTTAAACTCTTTCTGCATACGGTTCCGCAACACCTCCAGGTGCAGCTCTCCCATTCCGGAAACAATTGTCTGCCCTGTTTCTTCATTCGGAACCGCCTTAAATGTGGGATCCTGCCTGGAAAGTTTATGCAACGTTTCTTCCAGTTTTTTCCGGTCGGCACTCGACTCAGGCTCTACCGCCATCGAGATCACGGTTTCCGGAAACGAGATGCTTTCCAGAAGAATGGGATGCTGAATATCACACAAGGTATCTCCCGTGACCGCCTCTTTAGGACCAATCACTCCGGCGATATCGCCTGCTTCGATACAGTCTGTTTCCACTTTCTCCCTGACATCCGCGTGCACACGCCAAAGCTGGCTGATCAATTCCTTTTTGCCGGTGCGTGCATTCAGCAAACGCGTGCCACTTTTCAGTTGACCGGAATAAACGCGAACGAAGCACAAATCGCCATGTTTGTCCGCCTGAATCTTGAACACCAGCCCGCACATCGGCTCGTCCGCCGAAGTAGATCGCGTCTCATGCTCGTCTTCGAGCTGACCCTTCTTCTTTTTCGGCTGAGGATTAATTCCCTCTACAGGCGGGCGATCGAGCGGGCTGGGCAAATAGTCTCCCACCGCATCCAGCACAGGCTGCACACCTATATAATTCAAAGACGAACCACAAAACGTGGGCTGCAAATCTCCCCGCAAAGTCGCCTCTCTCAGCAGGCGAAGAATATCCGCCTCGGAAACATCCTCTGTTTCATAGTATTGCTCAAGCACTTTGTCATCCAGCTCGGCAACGGTCTCCAGCAATTTTGCGCGCCACTCCTGGGCCTGCTCCAGATACGAATCCGGAATCTCTTTCACTTCGAAGCGGGCCCCTTTTGATTCCGAATCATAATACAGCGCCTGCATCTGAATTAAATCAATGACCCCCCGGAACGAATCATCCACTGACGTGGATCCTTCACCAATGGGAATCTGCAGCGCGACAGGCTTTGCACACAGCCGCTTTTCAATTTCCTGAAATGTTCGAATGAAGCTGGCCCCGATGCGATCCATCTTATTAATAAAGCAGATGCGTGGTACGTTGTATTTGTCCGCCTGACGCCACACGGTTTCACTCTGCGCCTCAACACCTTCCATAGCGCTGAAAACCACAACCGCACCATCCAGAACGCGCAGACTGCGCTCGACCTCTGCAGTAAAATCAACATGGCCCGGAGTATCGATGATGTTGATCGAATACCCTTTCCAGTGACAGGTAATCGCGGCCGAGTAAATCGTAATGCCTCGCCGGGCTTCTTCTTCATCAAAGTCCGTAGTGGTAGTGCCTTCATCAACATTTCCCATGCGATGAGATGTGCCGGTATAAAACAAAACCCGCTCGGTCGTTGTCGTTTTACCCGCATCAATATGAGCGATGATTCCGATGTTTCTGATCTTGTCTATCGAACCTGACATCTTATTCTACAACCCTATTTG
Organism: uncultured Gimesia sp.; assembly: GCF_937919775.1. Taxonomy (GTDB): domain Bacteria; phylum Planctomycetota; class Planctomycetia; order Planctomycetales; family Planctomycetaceae; genus Gimesia. Next base: position 7,692 of record NZ_CALFPF010000078.1, on the reverse strand, counting down.
AAAAACTATCTCGCAACGGCAAATGACACTAACACAAACCTACCCGAATCGGGATCATTGAAAAACCCGTATCAGGACTCAATGCCTATAAAAAAAGACGCACGAAGTAATGGCATAAAAACCATACCAGTGCGTCTTGATAATTTAATCAATCGCCTTAGCGAGAAAAAGCAAAGTGGGCAAACGCTTTGTTTGCTTCGGCCATACGATGAATATTTTCGCGAGTCGTCATGGCAGCACCTTCACGCTTATAAGCAGACAAAATCTCATCTGCCAGGCGGATATCCATCGGTCGCCCTTTTTTCCCGCGAATCGCAGCCAGAATCCAGCGAATTGCCAGGGTCTGCTGACGCTTGGAATTGACCGGTGTCGGCACCTGATAGGTAGCTCCACCGACGCGCTTAGACCGAACTTCAACACCTGGCTTCACATGCTCTACTGCCTGCGTAAAGACTTCGATCGGTTCCACATCGGGCAGCCGATCCTTAATGCGATCCAAGGCTGAATAAAAAACGCCTTGAGCAACACTTTTCTTGCCATCATGCATCAGGCAATTCACAAACTTCGAAGCCAGCATTGAATTAAACCGTGGATCCGGTTTTAGCTGTGACACACTGGCTGTAAACTTCTTGCCCATTGCAACATTTCCTCTAACTTTAATTCAATGCCCGGACGGGACACTGACTGGTATAATCAAATACTTGAAAATCGATTAAAAACAGCGCCTACTTAGGGCGTTTTGTACCATAACGGCTACGTGCCTGACGACGATCGCTCACACCAAGTGTATCGAGCACACCACGAATCACTTTATATCGCACACCAGGCAAGTCGCGAACACGACCACCGCGGACCAGCACGATCGAGTGCTCCTGCAGGTTATGACCTTCCCCTGGAATATAGGCGGTCAACTCTTTCCCGTTCGAGAGGCGGACACGCGCGACTTTACGTAACGCGGAGTTCGGCTTCTTCGGCGTGACTGTTTTCACATTTAAACAGACCCCACGCTTCTGAGGGCAACCTTCCAGCAGAGGAGTTTTGCTCTTGGAAACCGGCTTTTTTCTTGGTTTACGAATTAACTGATTAATCGTTGGCATCGAGATAACCCATCTTCGTTCAAATCATGAACTACAATAAACACTTTATTCACATGTGGCCAAAAATACAAATGACCACCTATTTCACACAAATATTACACCTGTCGCCAGAGCGAGGAACGGGACAATGTATCCAGCCCAACCAGATCCGTCAAGTCTCACACCAAGTCCATTTACGGACTCATTGCAGAGAATCAGGCTCTCCCGCCCTCAATTATTCATCATACGGATTCGGACTGGGAGGCATACTTTCCATTGAGGAATCCAATCCCCCCTGGCCGTACTCTCCGGCTCCTTGACCGCCCCCTAACGGGACAGGTTTATCAGGCTGAATCTCATTCAAAAGACTCATCCGAGCTGCCAGAATTCGTTCTTTTTCTGCCTTCAACTCTTCGAGAGCTTCAGGACGAATCCGAACCTCTGCATTCTGATGCTGATAGAATCCAGTTCCTGCCGGCACCAGGTGACCAAGAATCACGTTCTCCTTCAATCCAACGAGATAGTCGACACGACCGGCAAGAGCCGCCTCGGTAAGTACCTTCGTTGTTTCCTGGAAGCTGGCAGCCGAGATAAAGCTTTCACTTTGGACGGACGCTTTTGTAATCCCCAGCAGCTGCGAGCTGGCGGACGCCGGCTTAGGCTTCGTAAAGCTGGCTGGAGCCTGTCCTGCCAGTTCCACCTGGGCATTCACTTCTTCAATCGTCGCCATCGGAACAAGGTCGCCTGGCTGGAAGTCAGTATCACCGGCATCAACCACTTTGACGCAGGCGATGGTTTCTTCGTTGATTTTCTGGAAGATCAATTTGTCGAGCACAATGCCCGGCAACAGATTCGTATCGCCCACTTTTTCCACAAGCACTTTACTTAACATGCGGGAAATAATGATTTCCAGATGCTTGTCATCGATTGTCACACGTTGAGCACGGTACACGTTCTGGATTTCGTGCAACAGATACTGCTGCACTGCTTCCGTACCACTGACGCGTAAAATATCGTGTGGTACGAGAGGACCGCGAACCAGAGCATCGCCGGCTTTCACCAGGTCACCCGCGTGAACCAGCAAATGCTTCCCGTGAGGAATGACATGTTCTACTTCGGTTCCATCTTCGCCGCGGACAATCACGATACGTTTTCCGCGTTTCTTTTCCGGAACAAATTCCACTTCACCGTCGATTTCGGCTAAAACGGATGGATCTTTAGGCCGTCTGGCTTCAAACAACTCGGTCACACGAGGCAGACCGCCGGTAATATCCTGAGTACCTGAAGATTCACGTGGGTTCTTGGCAACCACCGTACCTGCTGTAATCTGCTGGCCTTCATCCACTTCGATACTTGCCTTTTCAGGAAGGTAATAGAAGTCCAGAATTTTGCCGGTGCCATCTTCGATGATGATCTGCGGGTGCAATTCCCCTTTATGTTCAATAATCGAACGACGAATGTGACCACTGGGGTCTTTGTCTGTGCGAATGGTTTTGCCTTCGACACATTCTTCGAATCGAACGCGACCACCAACTTCCGCCAGAATGGAAATGGAGTGTGGGTCCCACTGACAGATCACCTGACCTTCTTTCAGTTCGTCCCCTTCATTGACCATCAAAGTCGCACCGTTCGGAATCGTATAACGTTCCAGCTCGCGACCTTTCACGTCGTTGATCAGAACTTCGCCGTTTCGCGTCAGGATCACGCTGAGACCTTCGCTGTTGACCACAGATCGGATGCGGGCAAACGTAGCGCGACCGGCGCGACGTGTGCGAATTTCATTTTCTTCCACTTCGCGGGACGCTGTTCCGCCGATATGGAAAGTACGCATCGTCAACTGGGTACCAGGTTCTCCCACACTTTGTGCGGCGATAATCCCGACAGCCAGCCCTTCTTCCACAAGCGAGCCTGTCGAAAGGTCCATACCGTAACACAATCGGCAAAGACCCAGCGAGGATTCGCAGGTCATCGGGCTGCGGACCTGAATCTTTTCCAGACCCATGGCTTCAATCCGACGTGCAATTTCCACGGTGATCAGGTCATTTTCGCGTACGATCACTTCGTCGGTAATCGGATCGACAATGTTGGTTCGACTGACACGACCACGGATCGCGTCGGTCAAACTCATTTCCACTTTTTCGCCACGATAAACAACGCCGCGCGTCATTCCTTCTGTGGTACCACAGTCATGTTCTGTCACAACCACGTTCTGACAGATATCGGCCAGTTTGCGTGTCAGGTATCCACTGTCTGCGGTTTTCAGAGCGGTATCGGCCAATCCCTTACGGGCACCGTGTGTCGAGCTGAAGTACTCTAGTACGGTCAGTCCTTCACGGAAATTTGCCTTAATCGGAGTTTCAATAATTTCTCCACTCGGCTTGGCCATCAACCCACGCATACCACCCAACTGACGCATCTGTTCGATACCACCACGGGCACCGGAATTCGACATCAGATAAATCGGGTTCACATATCTGCCATTATCACGGTAGTCATTTTCCAGTTCGTGCATCATGGAAGTCGTAATCTGCTCACGAGCGTGAGTCCAGGTATCGAGCACCTGGTTATAGCGTTCTTCCGCTGTAATCAGACCGCGCTCATAAAGCTTGGTCTTTTGCAGAACGGTTTTTTCAGATTCGGCGATTACCTTGGCTTTGTTCGGAGCCGTTTTCAAATCGCTGGTTCCGAATGAAAGACCACTCAGCGTGGATTCCCGGAACCCTGTTTCTTTCATCTTATCGAGCAGGTTAATCGTTTCGCGCCGCCCGAGTTCCAGATAACAGTCGGAAATCACGTTGGAAAGGTCACGGCCTTTCATAGTCAGGTTATAGAAGGCCATTTTCCGAGGCAGGATGTCGTTGAAGATCACGCGCCCCACGGTCGTTTCAACCAGGCCGCCTACCTTGAACTCATCTGCCCCGTCTCCTTTGATCCGACGATCAGAGGGCATACGAACCTTGATGATGGCATGCCGATCCAGCTTCCGCTGTTGAAACGCGGCATGCACTTCGCTCACACCGGAGAAAATCATTCCCTCACCCATACGATCAGGCTTTTTGAGGGTCAGATAGTAACAACCCATCACGATATCCTGTGAAGGACGAATAATCGGTGCACCATCGGAAGGGCTGAAGATGTTGTTGGTGGAAAGCATCAAAGTGGTCGCTTCCACCTGAGCTTCAATCGAAAGCGGCAAGTGAACCGCCATCTGGTCACCGTCAAAGTCAGCATTGAATCCGGTACACACCAGAGGGTGAATGCGGATCGCGTTCCCTTCCACAAGAATCGGCTCAAAAGCCTGAATTCCCATACGGTGCAATGTCGGTGCGCGGTTCAGAAGCACGGGGTGGTTTTGAATGACTTCATCCAGAATATCCCACACATCCTCATCTTTACGCTCCAGCATTCTTTTTGCCGACTTGATGGTATCAGCATGACCGCTGTCTTTCAGACGACGAATAATAAATGGCTGAAACAGTTCCAGTGCAATTTTCTTGGGAAGACCGCACTGATGAAGCTTCAGTTCCGGACCAACCACGATCACACTTCGTGCAGAATAATCGACACGTTTACCCAGCAGGTTTTCACGGAATCGCCCCTGTTTACCCTTGATCATATCGGTCAGGGATTTCAGCGGCCGGTTGGAAGAACCGAGCACGGGACGTTTACAACGATTGTTGTCAAACAAAGCGTCTACAGACTGCTGCAGCATGCGCTTTTCATTACGCACGATGACTTCCGGCGCATTCAGGTCAACCAGTTTCTTGAGCCGGTTGTTGCGGTTGATAATGCGGCGGTAAAGGTCATTCAAATCGCTGGTCGCGAAGTTTCCAGAATCCAGCAGAACCAGCGGACGCAGGTCCGGAGGAATCACGGGAATCACATCCAGAACCATCCATTCAGGACGGTTATCGCTGTCCCGTAACGACTCGACAATTTTCAAACGCTTGATGTAGTCCTTGCGTTTTTGCTGGCTGGCTGTTTCGAACAGTTCTTTGCGAAGCCGTTCAGAAATCTCCACGAGATTCAGATTCATCAGCAGTTTTTTAACCGCTTCTGCACCCATATCGATTTCAAACGAACCGGGACCATACTTGGCCTGGTTCTGCCGTGCTTCTTCTTCGGTCATCGTCTGGCACATTTCCAGAGGTGTGTCCCCCGGATCAGTCACGACGTAATCCTGGAAATAAACGACCTTTTCCAGCGCAGTCGTCTTCATGTTCAACAGCGCACCCAGGCGGCTGGGCATGGATTTGAAGAACCAGATATGCACGATCGGCGCAGCAAGTTCAATATGCCCCATCCGTTTGCGGCGGACGCGGCTGTGAGTTACTTTGACGCCGCAACGATCGCAGATCATCCCTTTGTATTTCATGCCCCGGTATTTTCCGCAGGCACATTCCCAGTCTTTTTCAGGACCAAAAATTCGCTCGCAGAATAAACCATCGCGTTCTGGTCGATAGGTTCGATAGTTAATCGTTTCTGGTTTTTTCACTTCGCCGAATGACCAGCTCCGAATGTCATGTGGGCTGGCCAAACCAATTTTTACCGAACCGTAATCGTTAATCCGCTCGTAAGCTGTCTGTGCAACACTCACTGTGCACGCTCCTTATTTTCTGAACTAATTATGATCAGACATTGATCCTGAAAAAGAAACCTTCACTTTTGACGCCGCATTCCATTTCCGACGGAAAAAGCATCAACCGGGATTTTTTTCCAGCTGTAGATTCAAACCAAGTCCACGAATTTCGTTGTTTAATACATCAAAACTGGCTGGCGTACCCGCTTCCAATGTATTTTCACCATTTACCATTGATTCATAAATCTTAGTACGGCCTTCGACATCGTCACTCTTCACTGTTAAGAGTTCCTGCAGAATGTAAGCTGCACCGTACGCTTCCAGAGCCCAGACTTCCATTTCCCCAAATCGTTGACCACCGAACCGGGCTTTTCCACCCAGAGGCTGCTGTGTAATCAGCGAGTAAGGACCTGTCGAACGGGCATGAACTTTATCATCCACGAGGTGGTGCAGTTTCAACATGTAAATCTGACCCACAGTCGTTTTCTGTTCGTAAGCCTCTCCCGTACGACCATCATATAACTGTGCCTTGCCATCAGCCGGCAGACCGCAGCTCTCCAGATATTCCATAATCAATGATTCCTTTGCCCCGTCAAAGACCGGACAGACAGCGCGGAATCCATGTTTTTCGGCAGCCCAGCCCAGATGGGTTTCCAGAATCTGACCCACGTTCATACGACTGGGAACCCCCAGCGGATTTAACATGATGTCAATCGGAGTGCCGTCTTCAGTAAAGGGCATGTCTTCAATCGGCAATATTTTTGAGATCACCCCTTTATTTCCGTGACGACCGGCCATCTTGTCCCCTACGGAAATTTGCCGCTTGGAAGCCACATAGACCTTCACCATCTGCAGCACACCATTGGGTAATTCTTCGCCGCGTTTCATACTGTTGACGCGCTGATCACAGGTATCAATCACGTCTTCGATCAGCGGCCATGCCTCTTCAATGATGGCCCGGCAATCCGCTTTTTTCTGCGGGCTGCGAATATCCAGGTTATCCAGATGCGACAGAAAATCATGAGCGTATTGAGAGACAAACTTATCTTCAGTAATCTCGCGAATCTTACGACCATCATCGTCAACCAGGGGTTGCCCCAGAGCTGCTTCGAAAGTCTTCAGAAACTCACGGAACTCGCCGGCAATTTCCTGATTGCCCTTTTCTTCGACCTGCTTAAGTTCTTCGTCATACTTCTTGCGTTCAAAATCGGTCAGGCTCATCCGCCGGGCAAATTTTTCGGTATGAATGACGATGCCTTCAACACCGCTGGAAGCCTCTAACGATTCGTTCTTCACATCTTCACCTGCACGACCAAAGATGGCATGCAGCAGTTTTTCTTCCGGCGTCAGTTCCGCTTTGGCTTTCGGTGAAACCTTTCCGACCAGAATATCTCCCTGGCGAACACGAGTTCCCACTTTGATAATTCCGTCTTCACCAATGTACCGCAAAGCTTTTTCACTGACGTTGGGAATATCACGCGTAAATTCTTCACGCCCCAGTTTTGTTTCACGAATTTCCACATCAAATTCGTCGATATGAATCGATGTGTAAACATCTTCCTTCACCAGACGCTCTGAAAGAATAATCGCATCTTCGTAGTTATAACCGTCCCAGGACATGAAGCCGACCAGTACATTCCGTCCGAGTGCGAGCAGTCCATCCGAAGCGGCAGCACTATTGCAGAGAATCTGATCCTTCTTGACCATATCTCCCATTTTTACTGAAGGAGTCTGATTCAGACAGGTTCGTTCATTAAGTCCTTCGTATTTTCGCAGGTGATATTTCTTACCGTTGACTTCAACGACGTTTCCATCAACATAAGTCACCTTGCCGGCTTTCTCAGCCCGCACAACCATACCTGAGTTCTGCGCGACAGCCACTTCCATGCCAGTCCCAACCAGCGGCGGTTCTGAAATTAACAGAGGCACGGCCTGCCGTTGCATGTTCGATCCCATCAATGCGCGGTTTGCATCGTCGTGCTCAAGGAACGGAATCAGGCCGGCCGAAATCCCCACCATCTGTGCGGGATCGACGTC
>NZ_CALFPF010000077.1 GCF_937919775.1 uncultured Gimesia sp. | reverse complement strand
CGTTGAAATTGACCTCAGGTGTATCAAGTGAATTTAGAGTAGAAAAGACGTGTGCACATATGTGCCGGTTTGTCGGGGTTTTCAGTTTGCCCTGAATAAAAATTCGGCGAGACTTCATGAAAATAATTAATGATGTTCCGCGGCGAGTAGAAAAAAAAGAGAACTGCGGTGAAATTTACACGAGAATCGATTTGAACCAGTACTTACAGGTTTTTCGATTGTTCCTGTGGGGCGGTTCTCCCGGCGGGCTGCTCATTTTTTGAAGCCTGAATTCCACAGATCAATCCCAGATAACCTGAGATCCTCTCAGTAGGTGTATAGAGATTGCCATCCAGGATTTTCTTTATTGGAGCGATTTTTCCCTGGAGGGCCGCGTCTGCCCCGATCGTATTGAGCATATCTTCCCGCAAAACAGGATCTTTAATGGCAGTGACAAATTGGATTGCCTGATCAAACTGGGACTCATTCATCAAAGTTGAGAGCAATTTCAGAGAGAGTTGTCCTTTCCATGACTTTTTTAAATCGGACTGATTTATATCATGGGCAGCCTGTTCGGGCTTGCCATTTTTTATCAGAGAGGTTGTCTGGTGAATCAGCTTGTCCTCTTTTGATAATTCGGGAACTTTATCCTTTAACGTTTGTTTGATCTGTGTTTTCAATTCATCGTTCTTCTGATCCACTGCCTGTATGATGACAGCAGGCAGACTGGTTTCCAAAAGTGAATCTTTCAAATTATCATTTGCAGACTCCTGGCTTTCCAGAACGAGTTTCCAGGTCTCAGTCGCTAATTGCGGTTGTGACGCTTGAGAAAGCAGTTTGACCAATAGGATTAGTCTGTTATCAGCAGCAGATTTCAAGTTGCGTAATTGTTTTCGGTAGTTATTGACTCCTCTTCTGACACGATCGGCCGTATCGAGATTGAGAGCGTCCTTGAACTGGTCCTGAAAATTGAAGTTGGACGATTCATTAATTTTATTTTGCGTTGCGACAACGCTTGGTGCGATAGCACGGATTGATTGCACAGAGTCCTTAAGGAACTTGACCGCTTCTGCATTTTGCCCCAATTCGGATTCCGCACAGGCAATTTGAAGATACGTTTGAGCCAACATTTCCAGGGGGCTGGCGAGAGGCAGCGTCATCTCATTTACCGATTTGATATCTCCCAATGTGATCGGAGCAGGAACCGGCGTATTAGCCAAAAATGATTTTGATTTTGTCAGGAAGATACGGGCCGCCTCCAGTTGTTTCAGTGAGATCAGTTTTCTGGCACAGCGTGCATACACAAATGCGCTTCCTGTTGATGACAGCTTCATTTCTGCAGGCTGAATGCGTGAAATTTCCGGTTTCTGCTTTGCTTTCACTGCATGTTCTACCTGTGATAAAGCCCATTGCGTTACGGCTTCCGTACGTCCCATTGATTCAGGGGCCAATGCTGCCCAGTTTAAAGCCTCTTGTGGATAACCTCGTGCAATTAAAATTAATGTTGTTGCAACCCACTGAGGAGAATCCCAGTGGCGGTGCAGGTCAACCAGTGAATCAAAATTATATTGATTTGTTTCATGCGCAATTTGCAGGTAAGCAGATAATTGCGCCAGACTGTTTTCCTCCTGATATTTTTTAATCAGGTCCACTGCCGGCTCTTCTTTACCGGCAGCAACCCAGAATGCCGCCAGACGGGCTACCAGATCGAGAGAGTCCCTTCCACCAAATGCGGGAATCTGTTTGGCGAGTTGTTCTGTTTGCTCCAGTGTCTGCTTCAGACCAGATTCATCCTTTTCTCTTAATTGAATCCAGCCAATTTCAACTAAAGGAAAGATTTTGTAAAATGGAAGCGGCGGGCTCACTGCATCAATTCGCTCTATCTGTTCCTGAGAAGATTTAATATCTCCTGCGACCGCGTAGGCTTCTGCGGCTAAACGTCTGCTGAAAGGCTTGCTGCGGTTTTCCCTGGTTCTGGAAAGTTCCACTATGGTTTCAAGCGCTTCTTTCTGAACCAATGCAGGAGACAAAGGAGTTGCTTTGTTTTTGCCGGTAGTCTGACTGCTTTTCGGGTTGTTTTCCAGCGGATTGACTTTTGATTTGTCATTATCGTTAAAAAATGATTTCTGGGCCGCCTGGTTAATCGCTGGCAGATCAAATGGTTTATTTAAATCTGAAGCGTCTTTCACATCGGTAAAGTAGAAATAGGCGCCGCCCAGAGACGCAGCAATGAGCAGTGTGACTGCGATCAGCGGCAGCTTCGAATTTATCTTAGTTTGGGGCTTCACCTGTTCCGTTGATTTTCGGTCCTGGGCATCCGAGTCAGGGACCATGAACACGGGGGCCAGACATTCCGGATTGCGACATTTTACCTCTTTTCCGACCACTTTTGTAGAAGCGAAACCAGCTGTATCACACATGGGACACACAACACGGAACATTTTTCCTTTTTCCGGCTTCCTTAATAAGGGAATTACTTTTGAGGTCTGTTGTTGCCGCTCGAGTTCAAAGGGATCATCGTCAGACACCGTTTCGCGTCTGTTTCGTTTGATCGTGGGATTTTTTTGATCTGTCGGTACCTGAACGGGTTGTTTCGCCGCGGTTGTTTTTCCTGCAGTTGATTTACGCGACGAAGACATGGACGCACCGCAGAAAGGGCATTCTGCTGCATCTTCATCTAAAACCGATGCTCCACAAGATGGGCAAGTTGGAAGATCCATATTCAGTAGTCCGATATATTATAATTGTCAGAGGAATTGAATGGTTGACTCAGCGCAAGCGCGATAGATTGGATTATCGATACCATAGTTATATGATCAAGATGATACACAGAAATGCATTATTGGATCACGATTTCGAAAACAGATATCTAACTCTATTGTATACGCTGGATAACCTTTGCATCAAGGATTATCTATTACAGTACATGACATCTTTGGTCAAAGAGGACAAGGGCAACGGTCGTGGGATGCGATTCAACTGAATCAGGTGTAAAGATAAACAAAATCCCCAGGCTTACCAGTTTGTAATCAGCCTGAAATCAAATTTTGGAGGAGTAATATAAAAACATGCAACAACAGACCAATGAGATTCTGATACTAATGGAAGAAGCTTTGGGGAATAAAAAAACAGTGGCTCCTGTTTTAGACCAGATATTGGAGTTTCTGGGGGGGAGGGCAATTGGATTATGGCGCTGTGGAAAAGGTAAACTGCTCCAGATAGGCTTTCGCGCTGTTCCTGAAATGGATGAACAAATAAGTAGGCAATTTGCTGAATTCACTCAGGAAGTCCCGCTAGAAAATACCGGCTTAGGAATAGTAAAGGCGGTCCTGGATCAAATTCCTGCGATCGGAACTCTGCAGGGGGAGAACTCCGGGCTTCAGGGGTCTTCTGAGTGGCTCCGAAAATTTGAGGCGCAGCAATCCTATGCGGTGCCGATATTTGATGCAGATCAGGTGGTTGGAGTCCTGGCGATTTCGACCAATTGTATTCACCATACGGGAGATACGGAGTGGAAAATTCTGACGAATATTGCGGCAGGAATTGGTGAGAAAAAACTTTTGGGGATGCTTTAGCCTGCGAAATCGTTTATGATTTAT
>NZ_CALFPF010000076.1 GCF_937919775.1 uncultured Gimesia sp. | reverse complement strand
GCTGGCCATTACTTCTTCTGGGATCACCCTGTTTGCCAGATTCGGGTTATTCTGGACCACACACCAGCTGACAGCCAGTGGCAGGAAGAACAATAAGCATGCAGTGAGAAAGTAGCCAATGTTGGCGCGAAAGAGTCGTGGGAAATCAACCGCCAGATAACGATACATGCTGGCAAAATTTGTGGGTGGCGCACTATAAAACAAATTATGACCGCGGGCGACCAGATCATTCAGATATGAAATCAAATCATGGCCCCAGCCACGCGATCGAATAGTGGCTAGATCATGGGAGACTTCACGCAACAGTTGTGAAAATTTTGAAATTTCTTCTGCAGGAAGTTTTGCCAGCGATTTTCCTGAGGCACTTGCAAGAAAATCTTCAAACTGTTTCCAATGCGGTCGACGCTGTTGGATAAATTTGTGTTTATTCAAGTTTCACCCCCGCAGATGGTTTTCGGGGATGATAAGCAGAGACCAGTTCCTGTTCTTCTTCCTCTTGAGCAAAGCTGAATGTTTTATAGACGGCCGCCAGAAAAGCCATCGGGTATTGTGCGACTTTTTTCGGGTCACCAGAATAATTCAATCGTTCAGCGAGATTCCTGGCTAAGATTCCAGCCAATGCATGTCCCCGCTCGTAAGTGAGCACGTGCCTGCGTCCGATAAATTCGTCAATCAGCGAGAGGACTTCATCGCGAGGTAAGTAACTGCCGATTTCATTTTTATTCAGCGGCTGAATTTTATTGAGGATCACTGGCTTTCTTGGCAGTGTCAGAGAGCGTTCCTGAATGACAACCGTTCCCGCCACGAGATCACCCAGTCTTTGAAAGCGTCGCGTCAGCAGCATCGAGGTAATGCCAATTCCATAAAAGACGATCGCATCTGCACTGCGAACAAGGTTTCTCAGCAGTGCCGGCCAGAATGTGATCGGGTAACCACCGTCGCGAATCACGCGCAGCCCGCAGAAATGTTTACCAATGGACTGCCCTTTAAAGAACCCTTCTGAAATCGTGTAGTAGCCCCAGGTATTCAGGAACATCATGACCAGCAGGAGCCCCATTGCCGTTCCCGGTAAGACAATCCCCATCATTGGAACGACCATCATCACGCCGAACATGATCGCCAGACGAATAGCGAGGTCGATCATGTAGGCGATATAGCGTTGTGCGGGACCTGCAAGTTGATAAGTCAAAACCACATTTTCCGGCGTTTCAATCTGCATTTCCAAGCCAAGGACTTCTCGCCTGGCTGAATCGTCCCACTGAGGAATAGCAGCAGAACCAGTGTTTATTTCATCGAAGGTAGTGGATGATATCATGAAACACGAATGCCGGAAAATGCATGGATCGTTTCGGGGCGGAAAATACTGAGAGGGCAGACAATACACTAATTTAGTGACATTATAGGCATAACCGAGTACTGTTATCCAGACACACCTGATTTTTTATGAAATCTCTATTTCAGCGTTTTATAAGTTCGAAGCGGCAGTATATAATCTGCGTATCACCGACGGGCAATCACATGTAGTATCATTCAGGCCGATTCGAATTGGTCTCGTGGAAATTCGTACGTCGAAGCTTTTCTACTGGCGGTGCATTTCCGGCAATGATGATACTTTTGCATTTCGAAACATATTGCAGTAAGAGTGAGGAACATCTGATGTTAGCGTATCGTCGAATTTTGAGTGCTGCGAGTCTCTGTGTCATGATTCTGGCAAGTTTATTTTCGACAGCCAGTGCTGAAGAGCCTGCTGTAACCGAAGTCGACCTGCCGACTTTGAAAAATACACAAATGAAGGGAATCAATTTTCTAAAGAACAGTCAATTGGATGATGGGCTGTGGACAACAGAAACCGTGCCGGGAATCAGTGCGCTGGTCACGACGGCATTGTTAGAAAGCGGTGTTCCCGCGAGTGACCCTGTCGTCGCCAAAGCACTCAAACGGCTCGAAGGTTTTGTTCAGAAAGATGGCGGGATCTATTATGCGAAAAGTAATCATCGCAATTATGAAACCTGTATTTCCATCATGGCATTGAGCGCTGCGAATCAGGGGGGGCGTTACGATGCCATTATCAAAAATGCAGAAAAGTTTTTGCGGGATCTGCAATGGGATGAAGGAGAAGGTCTGGAATCCTCAGATACTGCCTTTGGGGGAGCCGGCTATGGAAGTCATCAACGACCTGACCTGTCTAATACACAGTATCTGATTGAAGCACTGCGAAAAGCGGGTGTGAAATCGGATGATCCGGCGATTCAGAAAGCGCTGGTTTTTGTTTCTCGCACACAAAATCTGGAGTCGGAATATAATACAACCCCCTTTTCATCCAAGATTAATGATGGTGGTTTCTATTACACGCCGGCTGCTGGTGGAACTTCACAGGCGGGTATGACTCCCGATGGTGGACTGCGTTCGTATGGCAGCATGACGTATGCCGGCCTCAAAAGCATGATTTATGCCGGCGTGGATCAGAATGATAAGAGGGTCAAGGCTGCGAACGAGTGGATTCGCCGCCACTATTCGTTGAAAGAAAATCCCGGGATGGGACAGCAGGGGCTCTATTATTACTTTCACACCTTTGCCAAAGCGCTGGACACGATGCAGGTCAAGCAGTTCAAGGATGCTGACGGTGGTGTCCACAACTGGCGGGCAGAGCTGGTCAACCATCTGGCTGGGCTGCAACATGAGAATGGCAGTTGGACAAACAAAGCGGAACGCTGGTACGAAGCCGACCCCAATCTGGCAACCGCTTATGCCTTATTGGCTCTGTCGCACTGCCAGCCCGGTAAATAGACTGTGTCCAGTTTTACTGTAGCGTCTCCAAGGTCATTTGGACCGAGTATAATAGATTGAAAGACGCTATGGTAATATGTGATGCGCTCTAGAATTGAGCAGCAGAAAGTTCCCCTGTTTTATCTTTCACGGATGAAACGGGGGAATCTCGGCTGTGTTTGTTCCGTCGATCATGCCAGCTACATATTGTGAAACCTGCTTGACAATTTCGTCGATCATGATTTGCCCCGCTTCTGCGGTGGCTTCCAAAGGTTCCCGGTCTACCTGATCCTGCATGGCGTTCTGACGCACGTTTTCGGGAAATGCTGCCAGGGCAAATGCCGTTTCAAATTCCTGAGCATGACCGGGCCAGCGTTTTGTTTTCAAATTGGCTATCGCGACTTCTTCAGGTAGCAGATTCCAATACGATTCAAAGTGCAGATTGATTTCGAGACGTTGCTGGTATTGTCCCCACATCCCCAGGCAGGGGGCGATGTTCCCGCCATGGCCGTTCAGAACAAGAATATTGTTAAAGCCGGCCTGATGCATACTGCGAATCGTATCAAATAAAACACTGAGCCAACTGCCGGGCAGGGCAGACAATGTGCCCGGATGCCGCATGTGATGCTCGCTGATACCGATATTCATGGAAGGAGCCACGATGACTTGCGGGGCCAGTTGCCTGGCAACTTCTGTTGCCACCAGCATCACACTTCTCCAATCGTGTTCCATTGCCAGATGTTCCAGATGCTGCTCTGTGGCTGCGACGGGAATAATACATGCCTTCAATTCACCCGACTGCATCCGTTCTCGAAATTCCCGTCTGGTATGTTTATGGAGGAGGACTTCGCTGGTATGACGATTTGATTCAGACATGGAGTCGGTTTCCTGCAGTTTCATTTAATGTTGTAAGCAGCAATCAGGAACGAGTTTGTTTGGCATTGACTGGTATATCATTAACGGGATGAGCGAGTCAACGTTCCAGCATTTTTTCCATGACATGATAGCCGGGAAATTGAAAACCAAGCTGACGATACGTCGATTGGGCACGTTCGTTTTCTTCTTCCACATAAAGCCTGAGCCCGACCACATCGGGGTTTGATTGTGCCAGTGTTTGAAGATGCTCTGACAGGCGCTGAAACACGCCCTGCCGACGATAGTCCGGATGTACGTATACACTTTGAAACCACCAGAACTCGCCGTTTCGCCAATCACTCCATTCGCGTGTGAACATCAACTGGCCGATCACATTTTTCTGATAGCGGGCGACATAGTACTGGCAACCACGTTCCTTACCCAGAGATTCAATGACACCGGACCGAACCAGTTCTCTGTCCAGAGATTTGGATTCCGTCTCCTCGGCCAACCGGATGTTAAATTCAGTAATGATGTCACAATCATTCAGGTTTGCTTGATCGATTTGAATATCCAGCATCAGATAATCC
>NZ_CALFPF010000075.1 GCF_937919775.1 uncultured Gimesia sp. | reverse complement strand
GAAGATTTGCAGCAATACGCGGTCGAAGTTTAATCGACTCAGTCAGAACAAGTAAAAAAACGCGGAGCCCGGTAATGCAGGGCTCCGCGTTTTATATTTAATGAGTTTCAAACTCGATCCCGAGTTGAACGTTCAATCATCTCGAACGGATTATTTCGCTTTCAGCTTGAAGATTTCGCTGAATGACGATGTCAGAAACATCTCGCCATTCTGATCTGTGCCGAACGTCATTACTGGAATGCTCGGAGTTTCAATCACGTGATTGGCGGTCACTTTTTTGTTCTCTGCGTCATACTTCAAAGCCCAGAATTTGCCGGAAACATAGTCCCCGTAAATGTAAGAACCATCAAGGGCGGGGATGTTTTTCCCGCGATACACCGAGCCGCCGGTAATTGATTTACCTACGTCATGATTATATTCCCAGATGGGTTCGATTAAATGTTCGCGGGCCTCAACGCCGTTCGGACCAAAAGGATGTTTTCCTTCGCGAACCGACCAGCCATAGTTTCCCCCCTTGACGACCAGATCAATCTCTTCCCAGATATTTTGTCCCACATCACCGGCCCAGAGTACGCCGGTTTTTGTATCGAAGGCAATCCGCCACGGATTGCGAAAGCCATAGGCCCAGATTTCTTTACGGGCGGTTTTAATCTCCGCACTTTTGCCTTCGAGGAAAGGGTTATCTTTGGGAATCGAATAATTCAACCCGGGATCTTTGTGATCGACGTCGATCCGGCAGATTGATCCCAGCACGGAAGTCAGATTTTGCCCGTTATTAAACACATCATTCCCGGCTCCACCGTCACCAAAGGCGATATAAAGTTTTCCGTCCGGTCCGAAGACGACTGTTCCGCCGGCATGATTCCAGGCAGGCTGTTCGACACGCATCAGAACTTCTTCGGAATCAGCGAGTGCCTGATCAGGATCGTCTTTTGAGACGCGGAAACGCGAAATCACTGAAGTATTCTGCGGCTGATCCGGGGTACTGTAATAAATGAAGAACTCGCCATTCTTTTTGTAGTCGGGGTGAAAGGCGAATCCCAGGAGTCCTTCTTCGTTCTGCTTGTCGTTGTAGACCACGCGGTCAGAAATGTCGAGAAACAGCTTTCCCTCTTCCAGATCTTCATCGTCCGGCGTGTTCGGCACGACATAAATCTTTCCTTTCTGAGAAGCGATAAACAGACGGTTCGATGCATCGCCCGCATGGGTAATCACAATCGGCCGATCAATTTTCAGATAGGGAAAAACTTTGACTATTTTCACAGGAGCGGGAGAAGTGTCGACTTTCTCGTCGGCTGATAATTGTTGAGAAATACCAAGTACCACAAGGCACAGAAGAGTGGAAATTGTTTTCATAAGATGTCTTCTTTGTAATTGATTGAGATTATCAGGTGGGACATACTGCAGACGCTGGATACAAGGATAGGAAAAATAATCTGCCAACGCTACTGACCCACAAGTCAACTTTGATTCCGCTCTGAGAAAAGTATCATTACTTCTGCAGAATCAAGACAGGACGACACCAGTTGAGATGATCCTGAATATCCGCATTTTTCCCGAAATCCACTTTCAGAACCAGTTCCCGCGCACCGCTGAGATTAATCCGGGGCACAATCACGGTCTGCTGTTCGGCCCCTTGAACCGCCTGCTGAAATGCGACACGCCGATCGACCAGAATCGTCACTTCCACGTCGCCCGTCCCATTCGTGGAATCATCGATGCCGAGTTCCGTCTGGAAGGCGGCATACTTGCCAGCAAGCTGGTAGCGCAATTCCGCAGCGCTGTGCATTCCCAGGCCGGACGCAAATTCCTGTCCTCCCACGATCAGCGGCCCTGACAGCACATTCCGATTTCTCTGCCAGTTCCATTTCTGAGCGAGATAGGGAGTAAACTGATACTCGGCCGGCTCAAGTTGCGACAGGGGAACCACCAGCCCTCCTAACGGCGTAATGGAAACCAGTCGATTCAGATTACATTGTAACTCTGCACCGAATAAGGCTTTGGCGGTGATCACCGTCTGATTCAAAACGAGTGAAGAAACGACGAGTCGGCTACCGTCGGTCAGCGTGATTCGATAACGCAATTGATCCGGCTGCGGAAAATTAATCAACTCGGGATTGATACTAAAAGACTGAATGCCGCTTCGCGGGACCGATGTTTCGCCGGCTCTCGATTCAAAACGAAACGTCCGCGCATCAAAACCCAGAAATTCCCCTTCCAGAGAATCGCCGTTTTTTAAATAAAAGAGATCTGATTTCTGATCCGGACTCGCGATTTTTTGAATTAAGTGTGTTCGGGACTCGCGAGCGACAGGCCATTGAAAATAGGCTGCCCGAATCGTTTCCAGCGGGATTTTCATTTCTCCCATTTCCGGATACGAATTCAGACGCACAAAAACAAAATCCTCTTCGGAACGAAGCAACTGCGCATGAATGCGATCATCGTTCGCCAGAATCACCAACCCGTCACGACGCGGGGGAACAGAGGCATTTCCCAACTCAACACGGATTGTCTCTTTGGCAGGAACAGTCTGCGTCCCCGCATCAGTCTGAAGCGTGAACTGATTCTGATCGATTTGTATCAGCGTCCCTTGTACCAGCCCCCCCTCAGCCCGATAGAGTTCTGCAGCGTAGACAAACACGTCCGAAACACTGAAACTGCCAATCATACAAATAAGCACAAACAATCGCATGCAACACCGCAGAATAAGAACACACCAAGGGTCGAAGATACTTAACGCTGAAAGATGGGGATATTATTGCGGGGAATCTGCAGCACAATGCAGGACATGGCTGTGCTGTATTCGACACAGTTCGAGCTGTCGGGACGCCAGCTGCCGCTGGTCATTTGCACGGCGATCAGCTCTTCCCGGATCGCAGAATACCAGCCATCCCAGTAATTACTGCCCGCCTGCCACATCGCCTGGACTGCATAGTATTGTCCGTAATAATAATGGCTGCCTCTGAAGTAACGTTGATTGGGCAGATGCCGCATCAGATATCCCAGTCCATTTTCGATTTCCGCACCTTCATAAATTCCGGCACTATACAAGGCAACGACCCCTGCGGCTGACCGGGGAAATTCACTCTCCGCCTGCCGGACAAGCTGGTACCGAAAGCCACCGTCAGGGTTCTGGCTTTTCTTGACATAATCAATGCAGCGGTCAATCACTTCTTTGGAAACAAAGATCCCGCAATTCCGCGCCGCCCTGAGCGCCATGATCTGGCAGACCGTCACAGAGAGATCCGCGTCTTTACTCTCCGGTGTGTACCGCCAGCCCCCTTTCGCGTTTTGCGACTTCACGATCAGTTCCACCGCCTTTTCCAGCTTCAGACGCACGTCCTTGCTGTGCGTCATCCCATACACTTCAGCAAGAAATAATGTCGCAAAGCCGTGCCCGTACATCGGACCGTGTGAAATACTCTCCGGTGAAATGATATATCCCGAAGGTTTACAGGAAGCGAGAATAAAATCCGTCGCCCTTTGAACCTGCAACCCATACTTGCCTCTGCCCGGAGTATTTCCGTCCGCCAGAAACGCCATCCCGCACAAGGCAGTCACAGCCACATTACTTTTGAAGGTGGAACCGGATCCAAAAGATCCATCGGCATGCTGCCGCTCGGCAAGATACTTGAGACCGCGATCAACGGCAGTCCGTGTGGGGGGCGTATAATATTTCTTCCCTTGCGCATCGATGGAGCGGTTGATTTCCACCTGAGCCATCAGGGAAGTGCTCGTGCACATCATCATCAAACTCAACAGCGCATACCGCAAACAGCAGACAGCCGCCGGGAATTGATCTGACTGGATGGATTGATTTCTCAAAATAGCCACTGACCCTGAACAGAGTTGAATGTATTTCTTCCTGATACTGCATTGTACGGTATGCGCGGGTAATGAACAGCAGAAGCGTGGAAAAAGCAGACCCTGTCAGCACGATTAAGGTCGGATGACTTCCGGATATTTTGAATTACCGCCCGATAATTGTGGTACGGGATGTAAAGTCTGGCCTGGTCGTGGCTGCACATAGGGACGGCTCTGTATGGAATGCTCAATCGCCAGTCGCGATTCGGTCCGCTGCGTTCCAAACTCCCGGGGACGCACGACGCCTGGTCCCAGAGCACTTGATGGTAACGGGTCTTCCAGTTCGATCATCCTCTTTTCTTCGATTTTCTCTCCCCGGGTCATCGAATGACGTCCCGAAAAAACGCGTGGTACCCGTGTATTGTAGGAGTTAAAGCACCCCGAACAGAACGGGATCAACAACGCGAACAGGAACAATCGATGAAAAGGGTTCATGAAAAGCCATACTGAGCGAAAAGCAATCATCCGGCATGATTTCTCTTCGAGGATCAGGCCGAGACAGAATTGGTATTAAGTCGCGAACTATAGCAGATTGCCTGGACAGCGAACAGATTGATTTTTCATCAAAGGACCGAAAAAACCATGCCTTAACTCTCTCGTATTTCACAGCTTAGGACCTTACAATATCTGGCGATCTCTCGGGAAACAGGAAAACGCAGGTTTTCACAGGGTATCAATGTCCTGACGCTGGAAGTAAAGCGGTTTTCATAATAGCATCCTCAGTTATGGAGACAATTCGCTTCCCAACCCGGAATTTGTATTGAAAATGTAAGGATTAGTTCTGCTCTTATGTCAACTCCCCCCAAAGTTTGTGTGTTACGCGCCCCCGGAACCAACTGCGACATTGAGACGGCACATGCATTTGATCTCTGTGGAGCACAGGCAACGAGAATTCATCTGCTGAAACTGCTGGAAAATCCGCAGCAGCTGGCTGACTATCAGATTCTCTGCCTGCCTGGCGGTTTCAGTTACGGGGATGATGTGGGAGCAGGTGTGATCTTCGCGAGCCATCTGCAGGGACAACTTGCCGATGTGATCGGAAATTTCCTGGCTGCAGATAAACTGGTCCTGGGAATTTGCAACGGATTTCAGGTGCTGCTCAAAGCCGGAATTCTCCCCAGTGGCGCAGCAGGCTGGCCCCCCAAACAAGATCAGAGCCGCAACTCAACGCTGACCTGGAACATGAATGGAAAATACACGTCACTCTGGGTGCGGCTGGGAGTGCTGGCGCCACAAAATGTGTTTTTGAAGGACATCGATCAGATTGAACTTCCGATCGCACATGCGGAAGGACGCATCGCCGTGAGCGATCCTGCCGTCATTGAAGACTGGAAAGCCAACCAGCAGATCGCCATGTGTTATCGTGAAGCAGGCGAAGCAGAAACCGCGCTTCAGGAAGAAATTCTGCCTTATCCCGTAAATCCCAACGGCTCCGCCTGCAATATCGCCGCTCTCAGTGATCCGTCGGGGCGCGTGCTGGGGCTGATGCCGCATCCCGAACGATTTCTGTTTGCGACGCAGCACCCGCAGTGGACGCGACTGGGCTTAGAAGGCGAAGGCGCCGGCATGCAACTCTTCCGCAATGCCGTCAATTACTTCAAGTAGTTTTATTGAGTCAGCTTTAGCAGCAGATCATCATCCACCAACTCCCCTTTGGGAAGTTCCTTGATCGCCTGCAACACGCGCTGCACGATTTGCTCGTTCGGCTCTTTTCCCAGTTCGTGCAGACGATGCAGAATGGCTTTTTTTCCGCTGTGCCGTCCCAATACCAGCCTGATCCCTGTTGCGCCGACTGTTTCAGGACGATAAGGCAGGTACGTATCGGGATTTTTAAGCAACCCGTCCTGATGAATGCCGGCTTCCGTCGCAAAGATATTACTGCCGCCGACCGGTTTCATCGGCGAGAGTGCAATGCCCGTCAATTCCGAAACCAGTTTGCAAAGTGGCGCCAGTTGAGAGACATCCAGATGATGCGGCCGCTCAAATTCATCCTGATGTAAATGCAGCGCCATCGCCACCTCTTCCAGTGCGGCATTGCCGGCCCGTTCTCCAATGCCATTCACCGTACACTGCACCACATTCGCCCCGGCATCAATACACGCCAATGTGTTCGCCACCGCCAAACCGAGATCGTTATGAAAATGCACTGCCAGCAACACGTTTTCAATGCCCGGAACCTGATCCTGAATCCGACAGATGAATTCCTGCGCTTTGTAAGGCGTCAGAATTCCCACCGTATCGGGAAAACCGATGGTCGTCGCACCGGCGGCGATTGCTTCTCTGTAGACTTCACACAAGAAATCGACCTCAGTACGGCTGGCATCTTCCGGGCTGAAAGCGACGATATCAAACTTTTCCGTCGCGTACAGAACGCTGTCGACGATCAGTTTCAAGACTTCGGTCTTGTTTTTCTCCAGTTTGAATTGACGATGCAGAGGGCTCGTCCCGCAAAACAGGCTGACCCCGCGTTTGTGTGGCGGATTTCCTGCCAGCGCCTGGTCCGCCGCATCAATGTCGCCGGGCAAAGTGCGGCACAAAGCCGTCAGCACCGGCTTTTTAATCACTCCCACCATACTTTGAATCGCATCGATATCGGCCTGTGAGGATGCGGGGAAACCGGCATCCAGCGAATGCACGCCCGCTGCTTCGAGCGCTTTGGCAATCTGCAGCTTTTCAACGGGGTCCAGAGTCGCGCCGGGCATCTGTTCGCCATCCCGCAAGGTGGTATCGCTGAACAGGACCGTTCCTGCCCGACGATGATGCCTGATGACCGCGCGTTTCACTTTGGTCTTAACGTTTTTCTTGACACGCGAGAAAAGATGAAACATCAATGTGTATCCATAACCAACAAAATAGTGAGGCCCTGATTTCTGAATTGTAGCCGATTATAGCCCGCATTCGGGTTTGTTGTAGCGTTTTCAGAGCCATTCGACTCATTTAACCGGGATTCTCTGCCGCCACGGTACTATTGAAAGTAACCGGCATACCAGCTAAAAGGTGCTCCGTTCCGTTAAGCAGAATACATTCAAGGCCTGTCTAAACTCAGCAGTCTGACAGATTTTGCAAATCAGCAACCAGCAAACGCCATCCTGCCCGGCAGGTTACTTGCAGTCACACCTGCAAAGCTACTACAAACACGAAGGATCAGCCAGCGATGATTGATATTTTCTCTTCTATTTCACGACCTGATTCCCTGGTTGTAATTGCTGCTGACGGAGTCATGTGGAATTCACTGGCAGACATTCTGATCTTGCTGGGAGTCGCCTTATTACTCGGAACGATCGCGGAACAACTGCGGCAAAGCGCGCTGCTGGGATATATTGCTGCGGGAACACTGGTCGGCCCCAATCTGCTCGGCTGGGTTTCAAATCGTCAGGGTATTTTCGATCTCGCCGAGTTAGGCGTGGCGCTGCTCCTGTTTGCCATCGGGTTGGAATTCTCTCTTCCCCGGCTCCGTCGGCTGGGACATATCCCGCTGCTGGCGGGGATCCTGCAGGTGATTTTGACACTGCTTGCCGGGCTGTCTGTCTCGATTTTGCTGGGTTTTTCTTTCGCAGAATCAATGGCCGTCGGGGCCATGATTGCCTTGAGCAGCACCGCGTGTGTCGTACGCATGCTCAAAGATCGCGCGGAACTGGATTCGCCACACGGCCGCACCGCGCTCGGAATTTTGCTGGTTCAGGACATCGCCGTGATCCCTTTGATGCTGATCATCACAGCGCTGGTGAGTAAAGGAACGGCTGGTGAAGTTGTGATCCAGCTGGGTGTGTCTTTCCTGCTCGCCTTGATTTTAGTTGCTGTGTTTTACGGGCTTTTCAACTTTGTGTTACCGCGGCTGCTGGAATTGTCGTCGTTACGCAGAAATCGTGACTTTCCGATTCTGCTGGCAATGGTGATGGCAGCAGGATCAGCCTGGGCGGCACATAGCCTGGGACTGAGTCCCGCACTCGGCGCGTTTGTCGCCGGTGTTCTGCTGGCAATCTCACCGTTCGCCACTCAAATCCAGGCGGATGTCCAGCCACTCAAAACTGTCCTCGTCACCCTGTTTTTTGCTGCGGTAGGAATGCTGGCCGATTTAGGCTGGGTCTTCAATCACCTGGGAATCGTGCTGGCTGTCGTGGCTGCCATTGCACTGGGCAAACTGTTAATCACATTTGGAGTAGCCTGGTTGTGCGGACAGCCGTGGCAGTTTGCACTCGGAACGGGGCTCTGCCTTGCACAAGTCGGAGAATTTTCGTTTGTACTGGCAACGGTAGCGCGAGGCGAACCGGGTACGGGGGGCATCCTCTCAGAATCGACGTTTCGCGTCATCGTCGCAGCTACCATCGCCACGCTGTTGATGACTCCTTACCTGATTCAACTGGCTCCGGGTGCAGCAGCCTTCATTCGCCGCTTCATTCCGCGAATGCCACTGCCCGTCAGCGAACAACTTGAATTGAGTGCGTCTGTCACTCATTCCGAAAATGAATCAAAGGAATCCATTCTCATTCTGGGCTTCGGCCCTGCCGGTCAGCGTGTCGCCGGAGAACTGCTGCAGGTCGGATTAAAACGGATTGTTGTGATCGACCTGAATCACGAAAACCTGCAGATCGCAGAACAGTATGGGCTGAAAGCACAGCTTGGTGACGCGACGCAAATCGAAGTTCTGGAACATGCGGGATTATATCGATCAAGGCTCGTTATCATCACTCTGCCCAGCCCGACCATCTGCCGTCAGATCATTTATTTAGTGCGTCAGTTATCTCCCGGTGCGTCACTTTTTGTTAGATGTCGATATCACCTGCACCATTGGCAACTTCTGGCTGCAGGCGCTGATGTCGTGGTCGACGAAGAGGAACATGTGGGAGAATGCCTCGCACAACATATCCTGGAGTCGCCTCTCTTTCCCCTGCTTACAAAATCGATGCGTGATGACTCTGAGAAAACCGGTAAATCAGATTCCTGAGAAACCGTGATGACAGGGAAGAAACAAAAAAGGCCCCTCTGTCAAAACGACAGAGGGGCCTGATTCAATAACAAGATTCAGATTCCGAATCTTATAGATCGGCAGTTGCAGGCACTACGAATGGTTTGCGATATTCGCGTGTCAGTTTGGGATTCGCTGTGGAAGCCATGCTACCGGTGAAGGTTTCTGCCTTGGCGTCAATCGACAACTTGGGCCCCATGCTGATCATGGTATCGTCAGCGCTGAGTTTGTTGTTACCCAGGTGCTCACGGAAACGACCGATAGTTTCCACAGCTTCGCTGTCACCTTTCAACTGAGCGGCCACTTCCTTCACAGGCATCTGTTCGCCGAGTTCATAAGAGATATTACCCAGGTGGCAGAGGGCACTGGAAATGTGACCTTCTTCGATATCCGCATTCAGATCGCTGATCTTGCGGCTGCGGACAGCGTCCACGAAATTGGCAAAGTGATCTGCGGAACCGGAAAACTTCTTGATCAGTTTTCCATCGAGATCGAATGCCGAAGCACTGTTGTAGCTGGGAATCACCACATAACCTTCGGAACCGTAAAAGATGACTCCAACTTTGGCGTCCCGATATGCTTCGGTTTCCAGACCACGTACTTCAAAGACCAGACGCTTATCGCCGAACTGATGAATGCTGACCTGTGTATTGGCCACATCACCGGCGTCAACATAACCCAGGCGACCGCCGTAGGCCTGCACGCTGTCGCCGACGTTATCGACGCCTAAGCCCCAGCGGGCCACATCCATCTGATGGATCCCCTGGTTCCCCAGGTCGCCGTTACCGGTAGGTGTCTGCCAGTGCCAATCATAATGGAATTTTGGACGGGTTAATTGCGCCATCGGTGCCGGTCCCAGCCAGAGATCGTAGTCGACGCTGGCAGGTACATCGTAATTCCCTTTGGGGCCGATTGATTTTCGTCGTTTGTAACAGGTACCACGGGCCAGTTTGACTTCCCCGATGCCACCGGCTTTGACAAACGCGACAGCGTCAATCAGACCAGGTTGAGAACGGCACTGAGTTCCTGTCTGAACAATTTTGTTGTGCTTGCGGGCGGCTTCGACAATGCGCCGTCCTTCACTCACGTTGTGGCTGACCGGTTTTTCACAGTACACATCTTTGCCGGCCTGAATGGCCCAGATCGCGCCGAGGGCATGCCAGTGGTTGGGGGTTGCGATACTGACGATATCGATTTTCTCATCGTCAAAGGCTTTCCGCAGGTCTTTGTAGTAGGCAGGTTTTTTGTTGGTCTTCTTATAAACGTTTCCGACCCCCTTTGTCATTCCGACACTTTCGTCAGTATCGACAATTGCAACAATCTCGGTATCTTTGCGGTCTGCGAAAGCACTCAGGTGAGACTGTCCGCGACCGTTGACTCCAAGTAACGCGACGCGCAACTTTTCGTTCGGGCTGGTGGACTGTGTTTCCGCTGCCGAGAGTTGAGGAAGAGAAGCGCCCAGAGCTGCCGCACTGGCGGCGGCAAACATCGATTGTTCAAGGAATTCGCGACGGGATTGTTGTGACATCTTCTTTTTTCTCCTCAATGGAATGTCAATGGAAGGATTGCCCTGTGCAATTTGGGTGGGGTTGAAGATCAGACCTTCAAACGGATGATCTTGAAATCAGATCCGGGAACCAGCACCAGTTTGCATTGCGGCTGAGCCATACGGTCGTTATTTCTAAATTGTCTTCATCAAAGTC
>NZ_CALFPF010000074.1 GCF_937919775.1 uncultured Gimesia sp. | reverse complement strand
ATATTGCGAAGATTTCAACTTGGCATTGAAAACTTCCGACTCAATTTCCTTATTGCGCAAAGCTAATTCAACTTCTGTTTTCGCCTTGGATTGTTCCAGTTCGGTTTCCAGAGCAACTAATTCCTGTTGTTTGGCTTTCCAGTTTTTATCCAGAGAATGATCAAACAGGGTCACAACGATCTCTCCGCTGGAAACAATCTGCCCTTCTTTAACATGGATGTCCTGGATGACCGCGTCATTTTTGGCTGTAATGATCGTTTTTGGCGCCTGCAGAGATCCGACGTAGGTATCAACACGAATACCTTTCACCCATTGAGCACAGCCGATCCCTCCCATCAGGGCGGCCGTTAAAATAACAATTGCCCGAAACCCAAATGAAGCTTGGGGTTCGTGCAGATTATTTTGAACTTGATAGTCATCCAATAATTCAGAAGGCATTTCTGGCTGTCCTACAATCATCCAGATTCACACAGTAGTACCACTTGCGCGACACAGCACGCCATATATCGAATCGGAATACGAAGGATTAGAATTTACCTCAAAACCGGCAAATTCCACACCGCCTCTCACATTGCTGTCAAACTTTAACGCCTGCGAAGACTACAACCGAATCGTCCGTTTGCAAAACCAACGTAATATATACATACGAATACACGCTGGCGTTGATAAGAAAAACAGTCCAAGGTCAAATCTTGTAAATCATGCAAAACTCTGACCCAGTCGATTCGTCACTGAAGACAACAAATCCGTGCCTTAACACAATCCCCGAGCTGTCGCAATTCTCGAATTCTTCGGTTAGTATGGTTTGATCACTGTTCTAAATAGATGAACAAAACTCGGTCGCTCAATCGTAGACAATGAAAGTGAAACAGGTTTCATGAAACCGATCGTACAAATCTCATTAGATCTGACCAACATAGAAGAAGCTCTGGAAACGGCAGCGATGGCCATGCGAGCCGGCGTTGACTGGCTGGAAGCGGGAACGCCTCTGATTCTTGCAGAAGGTTTGAATTGTGTTCGCGAGCTTCGCAAACACTTTCCGGAAACACCGATTGTTGCCGATTTGAAAACGATGGACGGTGGTTATCTGGAAGCCGAAATGATGGCAAAGGCAGGCGCTACACACGTGGTGGTGATGTCACGTGCTCATGAAGAGACAATTCGTTGTGTTGTCAAAGCAGGCAAAGACCACGGTGTAAAAGTGATGGGAGACAACTTGGCTGATGACATGGTGCCTGCGGCCAGAAGACTGGAAGACCTGGGCTGTGATTACGTGATCCACCATATCGGCTACGACGAACGACGGGGAATTGCAGCGCGGGGAGAGCGAATGCCCAGCCCGTTGGATCAATTAAAAGAAGTTGTAGCAGCTGTCAGTATTCCCGTTCAGGCAGTCGGAGGCCTCTCTCTGGAGCAAGCCATCCAGACTCCTGAATACGGGGCTCCACTGGTTGTACTGGGAGCCCCCCTCACAATCGATGCCGATTCGTTCAAAACCGCCAGCGGAAATCTGGAAGATTCCTTGAGGTTGATTTGCGAAAAAGTTCACGCTTACGGTGATGTTCAAGTAGGAGGTCAAAAATGAGTCAGGTTGAATTGACACAAACGGCTGTCGTAAATTATGCCCCTGAAGCAAATTCTGTGGAGTTACAGGAAATTCCGATTCCCGATTTCGGTGCAGACGAAGTGCTGCTTAAAGTTTCTGCTGTCGGGGTTTGCGGCAGCGATCTCCATCAATGGACGGCAGACCATAGTTGGCCAGTGAATTACCCGGTTGTTCTCGGCCACGAATTTGCAGGCACGATTTACAAGACCGGCAGCCTGATGAAACGCTGGTCTGAAGGAGATCGCGTTGTCAGTGAGACCGCGGCAATCATTGATCCTGATAACCCCATGTCACGTGAAGGTCGCTACAATCTGGACCCCACACGAAAAGGATTTGGATATGGTGTTAACGGCGCCATGACACGATTTGTGCGCGTTCCAGCACGTTGCCTCCATCATGTTCCTGATAGCCTGTCATTAGAAAAAGCAGCACTCACTGAACCATGCTGCGTCGCTTATAATGCAGTAGTCATGAATGGAGACATTCAACCGGGAGACCGGATCGTTGTGTTTGGCCCGGGACCAATTGGTTTACTTTGTGCGGCAATGGCCCGGCTGCAGGGCGCCGAAGTTGCTGTCGTTGGCCTCGAACGAGACAGAGGACGCCTGGAAATTGCCGAACGCTATTACGGCTGCCAGCCTGTTATCGAAGGCCTGGATGAATGGGCTCTGGAGACGGATGGTCTGGGCGTGAATGGAGTGGTGGATGCAGCCGGTGTCTCGGTCACACTCAAAAAATCGCTGGAAATTGTGCGTCCTGGTGGCTGGATCAGCAAAGTCGGCTGGGGGCCTCAACCACTGGGGTTTTCTTTGGATCCTTTGGTACAAAAAAATATCCGGCTACAAGGCAGCTTCAGTCACAACTGGCCCATCTGGGAAAGAGTGATTCGATTGCTGACGACAGGCCAGTTAAACATCGAACCAATCATCGGTGGAATCTGGTCATTGAATGACTGGCATACCGCTTTTGAAACCATGCATTCCGGTGAAATTGTAAAAGCCGTACTCACTCCGTAAATCCGTGAGAGACTCCTGTTACAAATTCAAATTCTGCACAACTCCTTCTAACTGTTGTGCAATACTTCTAACCTGACTCGATGGAACATTCCATGCCAAAACTTGCCGCGTTTCCCAAAGCCTTTATGGATGAATTATGCCTTTCCGGAGAAATGACCCTGCGCCAGTGGATCGACCTGGCTGCTACTCTGGACATTGATGGACTGGAATTTTATGCCGGCTTCCTGGAAATGAAGGATAAGAACTTTTGGCCGGAAGCGAAAAAGATGGCCACCGATCAGGGGCTGGAAATACCGATGATGTGTTGCTCACCGGACTTCACACATCCCGATGAATCGTTTCGAAATGAGCAGATCGAACACGAAAAATTCTGGATGGAAATGACAGCTGCTCTGGGTGGGAAATATTGTCGGGTCCTCTCAGGTCAAAGACGACCGGAAGTCTCCCGGGAAGAAGGTATACAATTTGCGGTTTCCTCAATCGAGGCCTGCCTCCCGCTGGCGGAAAAGCTCGGGATCACGCTGATTATCGAAAACCATTACAAAGATAATTATTGGGATTATCCGGAATTTGCACAGATGTCGGATGTCTTCTGTGACCTTGTCTCGCGCATTGACTCTCCTTACTTCGGTGTTAATTATGATCCGAGTAATACCATTCTCGCCGGCGAAGACCCGTTAGAATTGCTGGAACGCATTAAACATCGTGTCGTCACCATGCACGCCAGTGATCGTTACCTGACTGAAGGAACGATTGAAGATTTAAGAAAAGAAGAAAACAGCCTCGGATATGCTAGCCGACTCAGTCACGGCGTCATAGGTAAAGGGTTAAATGATTACGACACCATCTTTTCCCAACTCAAAGAAGTCGGCTTTGACAGCTGGATCAGCATTGAAGACGGGGTAAATGGGATGGAAGAACTAGAGGAAAGTGTGGCCTTTCTCAGGGGAAAAATGGCACAATACTGGGGATAATAACGGTCATGCCAGCAAATAGACCGAATTGGCAAAATAGAGAGCCCGAATCGTATTGCATCTACTTCAAAGCAGAAGTATTCTATATACATCTGAATTCTATCGGTGTTGCGCACGAGCACTTGTTAGTTTGGACAGATATTCTAATTTACTTGCCCCAGTTCCTCCTCAATAGAGTACAATTTGTTTCGTTCCAACAATTGTATTTTACTGTCCTTAGAAAATATACAGAATCGCACACCTATGTTGGCCCGCATTTCCAATACAAATTCTCTCCCGTTGTTACTGGCTC
>NZ_CALFPF010000073.1 GCF_937919775.1 uncultured Gimesia sp. | reverse complement strand
CCTGATTTGACTGTGAAAGTATTTCAGACTTCAGATGAGGTGATCAATTATTTCTGGGTCTTGCCTGTCGTCGTTTTGCTGATTTTCCTGCTGCGAAGATTAATGTTTCGAATTGGAATTCTCGAAAGCAGATGGCGCCCGAGCGGTTCTTCAGGAATCTATCCTCGTGGGAGAGCTCCCGATATTTTACGTTTTTTACACATCGTGACGGAATCGGGGCGTCCGTTAATGGGCGCGTTCGAGACGTTAGCTCATTCCACAAAAAATCGGTTTCTTTCTCAGCGATTTCATGCAATTCTGGAAGACATTCGTAAAGGCAATGATTGCTGGACTGCATTGCACGATTACAGCCTGTTGACGCCGAGTGAAGTGCGTTTGTTACAGTCTGCTCAGCGCGCGGGTAATTTGAGCTGGGCGCTCAAAGCCATCGCGAAAAGTATCGAGCGACGCATCGATTATCGAATGGCATTGATCAGGGAATATCTGGAACCAGCATTGATTTTTGGCATCGGCTGTCTGGTGGGTGTGTTTGTGATTGGTCTGTTTTTGCCTCTTGTGAAACTCATGAACTCCCTGGCTTAACGTTTTTGAATTGGTTAATACTGTGAGAATTAAGAATCAGATCAGATTAAAATCGCCGCCAACAGCCGGGTGCGAGCTGCGCGATCGGCGTGGATTCACTCTGGTGGAAATGATGGTCGCCGGCGTATTACTGATGACCGTGACCATGATTGTTGTACCGGCGATTTACTGGGTGCATCGCGAGCGCAGACAGACAGAACACCGTCAGGTCGCGATTGTCGAAGTGGAAAATATGATGGAACGCGTGGTTGCCTTACCTTTCAAGGATATTAATCAGGCGACGGTAGATAAACTGGTTCTTTCGGAAAGTGCGCTGCGTCAGTTATCCAATGCCGATCTGAAAATTGAAATCAGCGAGACAGACAATCTGCCGCAAATGAAAAAAATTCAGGTTCAGCTAGGCTGGAAAGATCATCGTGGAATGAGCGTGGCCCCTGTTCGTTTGACCTCATGGGTCTGTCTTAAGGAAAACCGGTAATGCAGCGAAGAGGTTTTTGTATTTCGATAAAACAACACGGCATTCCACCGGGGATTTCTCTGGTAGAGGTGGTGGTTGCGATGGGGATCGCCTCTGTTCTGATGGGCATCAGCATGACGACAATGCACACAGTGATGCGTTCAGAACGCGAAACCAGCAAAGCAGTCTGGCTGGGCTCGTCCTTTCATCGTTTTTCGCGTCTGATTCGGTCAGACATTCATGCCGCCACCAGTCTGGAATTTCTGGAAGGGTCAACTCTCAGCAGTCCCGAACTGACGATTCGAAAACCGGGTGACGAAATCGTGAAGTATCGGATTCAGGGGAACCGTATTTTTCGAGTAGTGACCCGGAAAGAGCAACAGGTTCACCAGGATGGTTTCTTTTTGCCTGAAGGGAGCCATGCTCATTTCTTTCAGCGGAAGCGACTGAATCAGGCAGGGATTTCCATTGATGAGCCAGTTCAAGCGTACGACGCTTCGGAGCAGGCAGGAAGTTCGAACAACAGCACAGCACTCAGAGAATTATCGATTGTTTCCGCGATCGGCCATGATTACCGGCTGGCTGACATTCAGATCAAACAACCAAAAAAAGAAACAAACTAAGCGGACAAGCAGGGTCATTCATATGCGAAGTTCATTAAAAACAGAAACGAACATTGCCGCTCCTCGTCGGGGCGCGGTTTTAGTAATCGTGATGGTCTGCCTGATGTTAATCATGCTGTTGATGGCTTCGCTGTTAAAGTCTGCGTTAATGCAGAGGCGGCAGATGATCAAAGAACAATTCCGCGTGCAGGCGGAATGGATTCTGGAATCGGCTCTGGAACGGGCTGCCCGGCAGCGGCTCAATGATCCTGATTATCAGGGTGAGGTCTGGCAAATCAGTCCTGTGGATCTGGGAACGCGGTATGCAGGGTCTGCAGAGATTAAACTGAAACCTGAGGGAAAGGACGACCGCCTGATCTCGATCGAGGCCCGTGTCCATTATCCTGAGAATACATCCTTTTCAATTACCCGAACGAAAAAAATCATTTTATGATGTGAATGATACATAGAGGAAATCGATTTATATTTGATCCCGATTCGAATGCTTTATTTAAATTTTATAGTTCCAGGGAATGAAAACGATGGACGATGTTTTTTCAAGATCGAAAATCCGGCTGCGCCAAAGCGGCAAACCGCGTGGTTTCACATTAATTGAACTGCTGGTGGTGATTGCAATTATCGCTGTCTTAATCGCGCTCTTATTGCCGGCAGTTCAGCAGGCCCGCGAAGCAGCCCGCCGTACTCAATGTAAAAATAATCTGATGCAGATTGGTCTGGCAATTCAAAATTACGAAATGGCGTACGAAATTTTACCAGCCGGAGTCTACAATCAGACCGGCCCCATTAAGAATGAACCAGTGGGTTATCACATGGGCTGGTTAGCGGGTTTGATGCCTTTTCTGGATCAAGGGCCTCTTTATCGAACTATTGATTTCAAGCAGAGTGTTTATGCGACCGTCAATCAGGATGTTCGCAGAGCCCAGATTTCCGTGCTGCGGTGCCCCTCAGACCCTAAAGAGTCACGGACGCGTTCCGAAGCAGAGAATAACATCGAGCTCTATCAGACGAATTATGCCGCCTGTTATAACTCCGACGACGCGCCTATCAATGTTGATAACACAGGTGTCATGTTTTTAAACAGCAGCACAGGTTATGACCAGATCATGGATGGCAGTTCGAATACGATTTTTATCGGCGAACATTTATTTGATGATACCAACCTGGGCTGGATGTCTGGAACGCGAGCCAGTCTGCGAAATACCGGGTCTTTCAATCAGGATTTTCCGAAGAGTATGGGCGGCCAACGGATTCCCGAGCCACCTTCACCAGAAGAAAAGGAGGACAAGCAGCCGATCGACCCGCTGCTCAAGGTCGGGGGGTTTGGCAGCTATCATGCAGGGGGCGCGCAATTTGGATTGGGTGATGGTTCCGTCCGGTTTATCTCTGAGAATATCAGCGCTGAATTGTTCGAGCAATTGGGCAATCGTGCGGATGGTAAGCTGATCATGGACGGTTTTTAATCGTAGTCCGTGATCAGTGAATTACTTCATCCCCGCGGATGATACATCTGATGCACGGCTTTCAGGCGGCTGTGATCTACGTGCGTGTAGATTTGAGTCGTACGGATATTGGCGTGTCCCAGCAGTTCCTGAAGCGCCCGAATTTCCGCACCGCCGGCCATCATGTGTGTGGCAAAGCTGTGCCTCAATGTGTGCGGGCTGACTTCTTTACTGCAGCCGACACGGGCGGCATTTTTCTTGACGATGTTCCAGACCATAATCCGTGAAAGCTGTTTGCCGCCACGATTCAGAAACAGCGCCTGTTCCGCCAGATTGCGTTTTACCATGCCGGGACGTTCATGTTTCAGGTAGGCTTCAACGGCAGCAACGGCTACCGGATTGAGTGAAACCATCCGTTCTTTATTCCCTTTACCAAGGCACTTTGCATAACCTTCTTCCAGTTTGACGGCGTTTAAAGGCAGGCTCACAACCTCGGTCACACGACAACCGGTGGCGTACATCATGGCTAATATCGCACGATCGCGTAACGGATAACGATCTTCTCTGCAAGGCGCCATCAGAAGTTCATTCACTTTTTCAGGGCTGAGAACCTTCGGCAGATATTTCCAGAGCTTAGGCGAGTTCAGCAGATCAGCGACACTCTCCGCCAGAATACCTTCCAGAACCAGGTAGCGGAAAAATAATTTGATCGACGCCAGTTGCCGGGCGACTGTTGTTGCCGCCAGCTTTCGTTTGTTGAGATGCCCCAGATAACCGGACAGAAATTTCAAATCGACTTCGCTCAGAGGCATCGGTTCCTGTTTGCGATACCATTCCATAAATTGAACGATATCCGATCGATAGGCAGACATGGTATTCAGCGCCATCCCACATTCGGCTTCCAGATAATTCAGGAAAGGCTCGAGGTATGTCCCCGGGTCTGCCGGTTTGCGGCCCTGAAATTTGGAATTTGCCGGTGGTCGTTTACGTGGAGGCATGAAAGACCTTGGATTGGGTTAAATAGAATCAATCCTGTTTGTAGTTTCGGTGGAACGGCTGCGAAGCGGTCAACTTCCTCTATTATGCAGAACGAAAGCAGGCGCATCAGGGCTCAGTAGCTTTTATCGGTAAGCAGTGATGATTGCCTTGAGTTCGATGCGGGTTAGCGCAGTCCCAACGGTTGTAGGGGGCAATGGGCGGCCGTGAAAGTCTGGCTTTCTTCCGCATCGTCGAACAGAACGTTGAGCATTCGTTTCCGGGAATAACCGCTGATTCCCATGACAGTTCCCACGCCATAACGCGGATGTCGCACGCGCATGCCGACGGAGAATCCCTGTGGAATTTCAGCCGCTTCCGGTGTCTGTTTCAGGAGATCTGCACCGGTCATTAATAGAGGGCGTTTTGGTGTTGCTGCTTTCAACACCCGTGTATCTACTTCGCCGCGTTTGACGGACTCGACAAATTCATCAAAGTGAGATTTTGTATCGAACATGTTGTCCGTCTGATCGTTCACTTCGACATCAATTTCTTTCAGAAAATCGCTGGTAATCGTTCGCCAGGGGCGGCCTCTCAAGGAACGTTCCCGTGTCTGAGTCAGATAAAGAAGTTGTTCGGCACGTGTGATGCCCACAAAGAACAGCCGCCGTTCTTCTTCCAGACCGTCGCGAAATTCTTCGCGCAGCACGCGCTCATGCGGGATCAGGTTTTGTTCCACGCCGATGATAAATACGACCGGGTATTCCAGACCTTTGGCCGCATGCAAGGTCATCAGCGTCACGCGGCCTGCTTCTGCATCCAGCTGATCGGTGGCACTGGCCAGCGTGCTGACTTCGAGGAAGCCTTCCAGATTCGTTTCGTCTCCGAAGATTTCGTCATATTTCCGCGCCGTGGAGAGCAACTCATTCACGTTGGAAACGCGCTGCTGGTCGTCTTCATCCGGACTTTCCTTCCAACTGGCGATCAGGCGTGTACTGTCGATGATGGCTTCCATCAGGTGCGCGACCGAGCCGGAGTCGGCCATCGAAAAGCCGGAAATCATTTTTGCAAAGCGGGCGAGCATCGTCGCGGCCCGCTTGGAAAGTTTGGGGCAGTCGGCAGCCTGGTGAGCCGCTTCCAGGAGACTGATGCCTCGTTCGTCGGCCCAGCGCATCAACTTGTTTTGCGTGGTTTTGCCGATGCCTCGAAGCGGTTTATTCACAATCCGCGAAAACGCAATCCGGTCGTCCGGGTTATTGATCAATTTCAGATAAGACAGCAGATCTTTGACTTCAGTCCGCTCATAAAAGGCAACGCTGCCAGCCAGTTGATAAGGAATTTTATGCCGTGCCAGTGCCAGTTCCAGTTCTCTGGAAAGTGAGTTGACTCTGTAGAAAATGGCGAAATCCGTGTAATTGAAGTCACCCTGATCGACGGCGTGACGAATGCGCAGCGCAATCTCGTTGGCTTCCTGTCGTTCATCACTGAAGCAGAGCAGTTCAACGGGTGTACCTTCCTGATTCTCCGTGAACAGCGTTTTGACTTTGCGTTTCTGATTATGGGAAATCAGGCTGTCGGCGACTCTCAAAATTTCTTTTGTACTGCGAAAGTTTTGTTCCAGCCGAATGGTTTTGCAGTCCGGAAAATCTCGTTCGAATTGCAGAATGTTTTCAATTTTCGCACCGCGCCAGCCATAAATGGACTGGTCAGGATCTCCGGTCACGCAAAGATTGCGCGTGTTCAAAGAAAGACCCATCACAATCTGATATTGTGCCAGATTCGTATCCTGATACTCATCTACGAGAATGTATTGATAACGTTCATCCAGAGTCGCCCGTAATTCGGGAGCCCCTTTCAAGAGACAGGCAACGTGTAGCAGCAGGTCATCGAAGTCAACCGCGTTCGATTCGA
>NZ_CALFPF010000072.1 GCF_937919775.1 uncultured Gimesia sp. | reverse complement strand
TGCATGAAAGTGCCTCCACAAATCTCTTTGAATACATGAACGCCAAATCGTTCAGTAATGCTGAAATCAGATTCATTGACGTTCTGAGATCTTCTTTTTTATCGGTTGGATGTGGGGAGGTTATTGTGAAGTATTACACAGTAATCGAAACGGGATGTGAGGAAATGCAAAAAACTCAGGATCATAACGGAGGAGTTTATTTGTCAGAAAGCAAAGTTGAACCAGCTTAACTAATCGGCCTCTAAAAATTTCGCTACGACTACTTTATGA
Organism: uncultured Gimesia sp.; assembly: GCF_937919775.1. GTDB lineage: Bacteria > Planctomycetota > Planctomycetia > Planctomycetales > Planctomycetaceae > Gimesia. The sequence goes on along the minus strand of NZ_CALFPF010000072.1, from coordinate 5,721 downwards.
GTCTGAGTGGTGCGCTGGAATAAAGGAGAGGAAACTCTCCAGCAAGGCGAGTCCACTTTCGGTCAGAATCGATTCCGGATGAAATTGTACACCGAATAAGGGGGCGGTTTTGTGTTCGATTGCCATCGGAATGCCGTCTTCCGTTCTGGCTGTGATGAGCAGATCAGCCGAAAGTGTCGCTTCATCAATGATCAAAGAATGGTAACGGGTCGCATGGAAAGGATTAGGCAGCCTGGACAACAAACGGGAAGTTTGATGAAAAATCAAAGAAGTCTGCCCGTGAATGGGGCGCGGCGCTTTGATGATTTTTCCGCCGAAACTGGCCGCAATGGTCTGATGTCCCAGGCAGACGCCGAGAATGGGAATTCGATTGGCAAATTGTGTTACCAGTTCCTGGCTCAGCCCTGCTTCTTCCGGGGTACAGGGGCCGGGCGAAAGCACCAGCGCGTCAGGGGCTAATTCTTCGGCCTGCTGCAGCGTGATTTGATCGTTCCGAACGACTTTCGTCTGCTGTCCCAACTCTTCAAAATAGCGGGCCAGGTTAAAGACAAAGCTGTCATAATTATCAATGATCAGGATCATGAACGCGTTTCTGCAAACGGGAAGTTATGGTTGTAATGCGGCAATCATGCCTGCGGCTTTATGCAGGGTTTCTTCGTATTCCAGACGCGGGTTGCTCTGAGCAACAATGCCACCGCCGACGGGAAATTGAATCCAGCCATTTCTGACGGTAAAGGTGCGAATCAGAATATTACTGTCAAATTCACCATTCAAACCAGCATAAAACAGACTGCCACAATAAGGGCCGCGGACCGTCGGTTCCAGTTCCGCGATAATTTCCATGGCCCGGACTTTGGGAGCGCCGGTGATGGAACCGCCGGGAAATGAGGCGGCCAGTAAATCCCAGATTGTGTTTTCCGGTTTGAGCTGTCCCCGTACTTCTGAAACCAGATGTTGTACGGTTTCATAAGTTTCCACTTCACAGAGGTGGGGCACGCGAATGGAGCCGGGCTGGCAGACGCGGGAAAGATCATTCCGGAGCAGGTCAACGATCATCACGTTTTCCGCCTGATCTTTTTCGCTTTCACGCAGTTCATCACGTGTTAACAGATCTGCTTCCGGTACATATTGCCTGCGACGGGTCCCTTTGATCGGGCGGGTTTCCACTTCGTTCTGAGAGACATTGAGAAATCGTTCGGGCGATGCGCTGACCACGGCCCAGTCATCCCAGCCAAAATAACCGGCGAAGGGGGCCGGGTTTTTCGCTCGTAAATTCAGATAGAGTTCTGCAGGGTGTCCGGTACTGCGACTCAGCAGACGCTGTGAAAAATTAGCCTGAAAGATATCGCCGGCGTAGATATATTCAATGATCCGTTCGACATGTTTGAGAAATTGGGGTTTGCTGAAATTACTCAAAATCTCCCGGTTTCCTTCAATGGGGAAATTGGGAGAAAGATCATCCAACTGGAGTTGCTTCGTCTGAGAAAATTTACTTTGTGTGAGTGGAGTCAATCTGGACTGTCGATTGCCGTCTGCAGAATGCAGGCGTGCTTTGAGTGCTTTCAGCCGCTGCGCGGCCAGATCGAGATTTTGTGTTTCCAGACGATGATCGAAACCTTGCACGATCAGCCAGGCGCGATGCTGGCTATGATCCCAGGATATCACCCAGTCATAAAATCCGACGGCTAGATCGGGGAGTTGAAACTCATCGTGAGGAGCACGGGCAAACTTTTCCCAGCAGCGACCCAGTTCATAGGAAAGCAGGCCGGCGAATCCTCCCTGAAATGGCGGAAGACCGGGAATGGATTCCACATGATGTCGTGCGTGAATGTGCCGAAACGTTTCAAAAGGATCTGCGGCAAACTGAGCCTGCTGGATTTGAACGCGGGTCAGCGGGTTGCACATCAGATAGGAAAATCGTCCCACTGAGGAGGTCTGGCGGGCGCTCTCCAGTACCAGCAGACTGTCATCACCGGCGAATTCCAGAAAGAGACGCTCCAGATCCGGGCAGGGAGTCAGCTCTTCCACAAGTGGAAGCGGGCTTGATACATGCCTCCCCTGCTCTGGCAGTAGGTGAGAGAGATCCTGAAAAACGTTACCGGACATGAATTTAATCTACAGAAGAAACACGATGAATTTAGATCGGAGTCAATCGCAAAAGGCGCTCAAATCAGTATAGCAAGAGCCTGACCACTACGGAATCATCAGCGAGGTCCACATTGCTCACCTGCTCCCTGATCTCTTCTGCGTTCCAGCGCACTGATTTCCGCTTGTGACAGAAAACCCCAGTTTAAAGGCTGGTCCTGCTGATATTGTTTTCCCAACGTCAAAGCTGTCACTGCTTTAGACATTTCGTAACCCAGATAAAACGCATGTGCGGCGTCCAGTTCTTTCGGGTTGGCCGCCTGAAACTGATCAAATAACTGATAGGGGTCAGTCCCTTTCCAGTAACCGTCCCGATTCATGACGTGCAATTCATCCTGTTCAGCGAAGATGCGATAATTCGGATCACGAATTTGTTGTGACAGATTCTTTAAAGCGGCCTGTCCCATTTCATTGAGTTTGGCATCTCTCAACAAAACGAGTTGGTAGTGAATGTGTTTGGGCAGACTTTTGCTGTCGATCGCATATTTTACCATGCGTCGGGCATAATCAAATTCCCGGATGGCGCTGCGCGCCCAGTTGATCACTTCCGTTGCCAGAACACTGTGAATTTTCAACTCCTGGCAGAGTGCGGCGAGCAGAAAATTGATTCCTGCGGTGTCGACTTCGGTCAGCTCGGTCAAATTTCCGATGCCCATCATGATTTCAAATTCCGGGAATTCCCTGCGTGCCCGATAATAACGCTCCAGAGAGGCCGCGAAACCATAGCCGATCGGTTCCAGGATAGGATCAATTCGAAAAGGGGTTTCTGTACGAACCAGTTGATCGACAACATCACACAGAGAATCAAAATCACTGGGAATATCCGGGATCGCGACGACTTCAACCCCCAGTTTTGAGACCCAGTCGAGATTCGTGTGATTGCAGCTCAGGATGAGTTCTGCCCCGTTCTCGACAGCCGCTTCTACCTCCTGCTGCTCGAAACTATCAATCGAGACACGGTGCCCCGCATCGACCAGCATCCGCACGACCTCCCCTGCCCGACTCCAGCTTTCACCGGGAACGCAGCCGACGTCAATCAGGTTCGCCCCGTTTTGGCGGTAATGTTCTGCCTGTTGCAGGATTTCCGCATCTGACAGAAACGGGGCATGATTGATTTCCGCCAGGATTTCGATATCAAATCGGGATAGATCCTTGGGGGGTCTCCCTTCCTGACCAAAATATTCCGGGAGGTCGAAATGATCTTTAGGCCCCCTTTTAAAAGGGAGTCCAAAGTGATCCGTGAGAATCTGCAGGTCGCCTTTACATAAACCGGGAAGCATGACCCAGTCGATCCCGGCTGGAACAGTCAGTCTGCGTTTGACCAGAGGAACATGCATCAAAGCGGCAACTTGCACATTCAACACGGTGATGTCATATGCAAAACCGGCCTGAGGGGCCAGTTTTTCCAGTATTTCCCGCAATGAATATTCGGCCAGTTTTCCAGTCACAAACAGGATGCGTTCCTGTTTCATAGTCGGTCTTTCCTGAAGTCTTGCAACGGTCGGTTTCTGTTAATGAACCCAGTGTTTGGGGAATCCGTCGAGTGGTGACTCCTCTGCGGGTAACCAGGTCACGGTTTCTTCAATTTTTTGAGCTAACTCGGTGTCTTTGGTTGTGATGGCCTTAACCCGATGCGTCTGTAATTTGACGGTTACCGCAGCATAACCCACGCTTAGATCCGGATGGTGCCAACCTGCTTCGGCCAGATAACCGATGGTATTTACCAGCATGAGGGTATGCGGCCAACCAGGTGTCGCGTACTTTCTTCTCAACCAACCTTCACGAAACTCCCATTCAGAGTAAGTGTTCAGAAATTCCTGAATCTGTTCTTCTGTTAAAATCTGGTCTTCAGTCATGATCACCTCAATATTTCGGAGTGATTTTACCGGGGTAAAAATTGAAATCACAGCGTCTTTAAGTCGATAGTAGCTCTAGAGCAACTGTACTGCATTCTACGAAGTAATAAAATGGTGGGCACAGCACTAATTACATAACCTTGTTAAGAATGCGGGTGAATCTGGAATTCACTAACTCTATGATTCATAAGGTTTAAGTGAAAAAACTGACTACCCCTTGCCTCTATCGTCGAGTAGAATAGAAGTATGAGGGTTTGCCGAATTAAAGTGAGTCAAACCTGATCCCTCCTGACTTTTCCCGCCCGCGTTTAGTAGAGAAAGAATTGAAAAAATGAAGCGGCCTTTTATCCGATTTCATAATTCATCAAGAGTTCCTATGCCTTCAGCGTTTCGATGCTGGGCAGTGCTTGCCCTCGTTGTCTTTTCAGCGCCCTCACTGCTGCAGGCTGCGAATAAAATCCCTGCTGAACAGATCGAATTTTTTGAAAAGGAAATTCGACCGGTTCTCGTGAAGCGATGTTATGCATGTCACGGCTCTAAAAAACAGGAAGCCAGTCTGCGTCTGGATTCGCATGCCTGGATGATGAAAGGCAGCGATAGTGGTGTCGCCGTGATTCCGGGAGACCCTGTTAAAAGTAGAATCATCCAGGTGATTCAATATCATGATGACGACAGTCAGATGCCCCCCGCTGGAAAAATGCCTCCCACCGAAATTGCCGCATTAACCCGCTGGGTCGAAATGGGCACTCCCTGGCCGATCTCCGATCAAGATGCCAAAGCTGTTCCGGTAAACGGCGCCTATGATTATGCAGCGATTTCCCAAAACCATTGGGCATTTCGGCCGGTGAGTCATCCGGAACTTCCCAAGGTCAAAAACCAGCAACAGGTTTCTTCTCCGGTAGACCACTTTGTGCTCGCACGTCTGGAAGCGAAAGGATTGACACTTTCTCCCCCCATTGATCGGCGGAAATTAATCCGCAGAGCGTCTGTGGATTTAACTGGCTTACCTCCTTCGTATCAGGAAGTCGAAGCCTTTGTGAATGATGCTGCTCCCGATGCGTACGAAAAACTGATTGATCGGCTCTTAGCTTCTCCCCATTACGGAGAACGCTGGGGCAGGCACTGGTTGGACGTCGCCCGGTATGCAGACACAAAAGGTTATGTGTTTACTTCCGAACGCCGCTATCCCTACTCTTATACTTACCGTGATTATGTCATTCGCGCTTTCAACGAAGATCTGCCTTATGACCGGTTCATCCAGGAACAAATCGCGGCAGATCAACTCGATCGCAGTGGCGATGATCGTGCTCTGGCGGCATTGGGTTTTCTGACCGTGGGTCAGCGCTATCGAGGCAACATTCATGATATTACCGATGACCGGATTGATCTCGTCTCGCGCGGTCTGCTGGGGTTAACTGCTTCGTGTGCACGTTGTCACGATCACAAGTTTGACCCCGTTCCGATCAAAGATTATTACTCATTGTATGGCATCTTTGTCAGCAGCCATGAGCCTGAAGAAAAAGATTTACCTTTGATCGGTAAATCGAAATCGGAAAAAGAATTTAAAGAATATCAGGCTGAACGGGCCAAACGTCAGCAAAAAGTGGATAATTACATCAAGGAAGAAGTCCGGAAATTCAGAGCCAATTCGCGTTTGAAGATTGCAGAAGTACTACAGGCGGTGGCTGAAAAAGATAAGCTGGCATACGACGGCGAGCAG
>NZ_CALFPF010000071.1 GCF_937919775.1 uncultured Gimesia sp. | reverse complement strand
TACTCTTTCCGATAAATCCAGCGAATTTGCCACTCCTGAATCTGATTCCGGTTCAGGGTCCTCAAATTTTAATGAGCTGTTCCTGAAATTCTTACAGCCTTTTGCCTCGCTGCGACTGACCGTAGTGCTGTTCGCAATGGCCATTTTTATTATTCTGGCCGGCACTCTGGCGCAGGTCAACAAAGATATCTGGGTCGTCATTGACGAATACTTCCGCACCGGTATTGCCAAGATTGAATTCAAAGTCTTTTTTCCGCCGTCTTTTTTCCCGAACCTGAGCCAGAATAATATTCCGGGTTTCATTTATTTCCCGGGCGGCTGGCTGATCGGTTTCCTGATGGGCATCAACCTGTTTGCTGCGCACTTTATTCGTTTTAAAGTGCAGGCCAAAGGCGCTCGCCGAACAATGGGCTGGGCAATGATTGGGGTGGGCATCCTGATCACCTGGGCCGTGATTGCCAGTGGGGCCAATAAAGACGGTTTTCAGGAAACTCCCCTCTTGAGCTGGTCTGCGTTATGGGCGTTGATTGAAGTCGGCCTGGGTGCGTCCATCATTGGAAGTATCTGGCTCTTTTTCCAGATTGAATCATTTCGCAAAGTCGAACGCTGCCTGACTGTCGGCGTTGCCGTACTGTTCGCTTTCCTTCTGGTCTGGTTTCTGTCTCAGGGAGAGGCTGCCCGCTTCAGTGATTCCTCGATGCGCATTCTCTGGCAGTTGCTGAAAGCAACTTTCGCAGGCATTGTTTTGCTGGCAGGCTGTATCATTCTGTTCAAAAAACGGGCCGGTATTGTGCTGCTGCACGGCGGTGTCGGGCTGATGATGCTCAGCGAACTGATGGTCGGCACCATGGCCGTCGAAACACAGATGACAATCTCGGAAGGGGAAACGGCAACTTACGTTCACGACATTCGTGAAATTGAATTAGCGATTATCGACCAGACCGATCCCAAAGAAGACCAGGTCACCGTCATTCCCAAATCGATCTTGCTGGCGAATCAGCAGGAAGTCGTTGCTGATCCGCAACTCCCGTTCGACTACGAGCTGGTCAAATATTATCCGAATTCCTCCATCCGCAAAATTTCCTCTTTAACTCCCGAAGAAAATAAACTTGCTGAGAACCCCGCCACGGCAGGGGTTGGCAAAGACTGGATCGCCTTAGAAGCACGCAGTGCCTCCGGTACAGACGTCGGTGGTGCAGTCGATATTCCAGCGGCTTACATTAAAGTGATCGATAAAAAAACAGCGGAGTCACTCGGCGTCTTTCTGGTCAGCCTGGAGATGTCGCTGCAGGAACTTGGCGAGCAGGTGGTCGTAGACGGCAAACCCTATCAGCTTTTCCTCCGCTTTAAACGAACCTACAAACCGTATTCCGTGAAACTTATTGATGTGCGGAAAGACGATTACGCCGGGACTACGACCGTGATGAATTATTCATCGGATATTCAACTGGTAGATCCCACGACCAACGTCGACCGGGAGATCAAGATCTGGATGAATAACCCGCTCCGCTACAGCGGCGAAACATTTTATCAGAGCGGTTATCACGCCGACCCGCGCACCGGCAAGGAAATGACCACTCTGTCTGTCGTCACCAACATGGGCTGGATGATCCCCTACGTTTCGTGCATGATTGTCGCGGTCGGCATGTTATACCATTTCATGATCACCCTGCTGCGATTCCTGGGTCGCCGTGAAAAACAAACAACGGAAGCAACCGCCCTCAGCCAGTCATTGCCCCCCAGTGACGCAGAAAACGCCGCCCGGAAAAAGAAAACAGGGTTCGCGACTACGCTGAATACCTGGCTGATTCCCGCATTGATTCTGGTCATCTTTGGCGGTTATCTGATGAGTAAAGCCCGTATTCCCAAAACGCCCTCGAATGAAATGAATCTGTATGAATTCGGACAACTTCCCATTCTGTATCAGGGACGTTCCAAGCCGATCGACACCCTCGCTCGCAACAGCCTGCGAATCATTTCCGGCCGACAGGACTTCAAAGACAAAGCGGGCAAAACCGAACCCGCAATCAAGTGGTTGTTGGATACCATCGCCAAACCGCGCGAAGCTTTCGAATATAATGTTGTGCGAATTGAAAACCCCGAACTGCTGCATACGCTCGGACTCGAAAAACGCGCGGGCTTCCGTTACTCCTTTGATGATTTCGCGGAAAAAATTCCCGAACTCTCTAAACAGGCCGATCTGGCACGTAAAGCGGGGCGGGGAAATACCAGCCTGTATCAATCGCAGATACTCGAGCTGGAAAGTAAGATCGGCACCGTTGATTTAATCATCCAGGCTTTCACGCCGCCGAATATCCGTGCCGAATCTGCGCGTGACGACCTGATCGAAGCGATCCGCCGTCACGGGATGCTCGACCGCCGAAATCCTCCCCGGTCCATTCCGCCGGGAGGCGAAGGGGAAGAAGAAAAAGAGTGGCAAACCTACTCTTATGGCTGGACGCGCGATCTGGTCAAAGCCAGCTTCTCCAAAGATAAAGAAAACGAAGCCACCCAGGCCTGGACGAAAATCCTGGTCGCCTACTCTCAAGGCAATGTGAACGAATTCAATAAAGAAGTCCGCAGCTATCAGAGCTGGTTGAAAAAACATCAGGCAGACCTGACGGATGCCAATCTATCTCAAATTGATTACGAAGCCTTCTTCAATCATTTTGAACCGTTTTATTATTGCTCAGTTTTATATCTGTTCGCTTTTGTGCTGGTCTGTATTTCCTTCCTGTTCTGGCAAAAACCCTTGGGTAGCGCCGCCTTCTGGCTGATCGTACTCACGTTTGTCGTCCATACGTTCGCCTTGATCTCCCGCATCTATATCTCGGGACGTCCTCCCGTCACCAATCTCTACTCCTCTGCCGTCTTTATCGGCTGGGGTGCTGTGCTGGCGGGAATTGTCATCGAACGCATGAACCGTCTGGGCATCGGCAACCTACTGGCATCGGTTGCTGGATTTTCCACGTTACTCATCGCCCACATGCTGGCCGGCGACGGTGATACGATGGCTGTTCTGCAGGCAGTTCTGGATACCCAGTTCTGGCTCGCCACGCACGTGGTCTGTATTACACTCGGTTACGCTGCCACGTTTGTGGCAGGCATGCTTGGTCTGTTTTATATCCTGTGGGGAACCTGTACCCCGCGCATGACGGCCGATGCAGGGAAAGAAATCATTCGCATGCTGTACGGCGTGCTCTGCTTTGCCATTTTCCTCAGCTTTGTGGGAACCGTGCTCGGCGGTCTCTGGGCTGACGATTCCTGGGGCCGCTTCTGGGGCTGGGATCCGAAAGAAAACGGGGCGCTGATCATCGTGCTCTGGAACGCACTGGTGCTGCACGCCCGCTGGGGAGGCATGGTCAAAGATCGAGGTCTGGCAATGCTTTCCATTGGCGGGAATATCGTCACCAGCTGGTCCTGGTTTGGTGTGAATGAACTTGGCGTCGGACTGCACTCTTATGGTTTTACTGATGGAGTCCTGATGGCGCTCGGACTGTTTATGCTTTCACAGCTAGCCGTGGTCGCAGTCGCATTCATACCACAAAACCGCTGGTGGAGTTTCAAGCAACGCAATGCCTGATTCGGAATGAGAAATCGGAACTCACTGCGTTTTCGCCGATTCTTTAAGCCGATTGTCGATTTAGGACAGAGATACTGCAGGGATCTTTATCTGTGAGTGAGCCTCCTGGCCCAGCACGCACACTCGCGCCAACCGGAAAAGTTATCCTGTTTTCTCCGACCCCAAAAGCTAATATCATTGAACGCCCTTCCTGCAAGAAGTGTTTCAGCCCCACATTCCGTTGTGACGAAAGGTCTTATAACTCTACGTCTACTACGGAATGGATTCCATGAAACGTGTTTGCCTCGCTCTACTGATCGCCCTCTGCGTACCGGGTACGCTTCTCGCTCAGCCTGTTGATCCCGCTTTCGATGAGCCTGGTTTCGAAAATGAAAATTATGGCGGCGATGTCTCAGAACTGTTCGGCGATTCCGCCTGGTTTGGCCGTTATCGACCGCATTTCGGATACCGCTACGAAGCAGGCGACACGATCGGCCGCATCGGCGGACTTTCTTCTTTTGATACATTCTTCCCACTGCTGGAAGGAGAAGACGGCGACTGGCTGACCTTCATCGATGCGCGGCTGCTGCTGGGAGACGACAATCATAATCTGGGTTCGAACGTTGGTTTCGGTGCCCGTCAATATATACCCGAAGTTCAGCGAACCATCGGCGCCTACATTTATTACGACACCCGCGACGCCGGTTACGCCAGCTTTGACCAGGTCTCCGGCGGGATCGAAACGCTGGGTGATATCTGGGACGCGCGACTCAACTGGTATGTTCCCACAGGTCAGACCAGAAATGAGTATGCAACCACTCATACCAGTGGCGGCAGCTATATGTTCATCGGCCATCATTTGTCTGGTGGCACCTTTACCCGTTATTATCAGGCCGCGATGAAGGGCTTCGATATGGAAGCCGGGGCCAAATTCTACAGCAACGACTCGATGGACCTTCGCGCTTATGCAGGCTGGTATCACTTTCAGGCAAATGGCAGCAAACAGGCCTGGGGCTGGAAATCCCGCATCGAAAGCCGCATCTCGGATATGGTCTCACTGAATCTCGGCGTGCAAAATGACCGCGTGTTCAATACGACCGTCAACTTTTCTGTCGGTATTCAGTGGCCCAGTATTACAGGTTTGCGAGGAGGCCCTCGTTCTGATTTGAAAGCCTGGGATCGACTCGGTGAAACCCCCGAGCGTCTTCGCAGTATCGTTGTCGCCAACCAGAAAATTGAAGACCCGAATGGCGGCCTTGTCATCGATCCTACCACAGGATTGCCGTTTTACTTCATGCACGTCGCGACCGGCGGCAACAGCGATGGCTCTTACGAAGACCCGTATGCGACCCTCGCCGCCGCCTTTGCTGATCCGCGCACACAAGCAGGGAACGTCATCGTCTACGATCACCGCAACGGAATGGAAACAGGCGACTTTACACTCGCAAACAACACACAGGTCCTCTCAGCAGGACCGACGCAGTTCATCACTTCCACCATCGGACAGATCCAGCTGCCTGACTCCAACACCGGCGTGAATCCACAAATCACGGGTAGCTTCACGCTGAATAACCGCAGCGTGCTCTCCGGCTTTGACATCATCACAACCGGCGCCGGATCTTCGATTCTCGCCAACGGCGTGGGTAACCTGACGGTCTCTAACAATACGATTAACCATAATGGAGCCGGCACGGCAATCAGCCTGACTAACTTAACAGGTCCCGCGTCTTTCAATCTTACCCCGCTCTCAAAAACGGATGGTCTGGGCGTGTCGATTACGGGAAGTTCCAATACGGCTGATGTGACCTTTACCAACAGCTCCATTACGAACACCAACGGTAATGCGGTCGTCATTGCGAATTCTGGCGGAACCATTCAGTTCGGTCAAATCACAACCACCAATGGATCGACGGCCGTTGACATCGATGACAGCTCAGCGAATATCACCATCGCCGAGTTGAACACGACCAACACCACACTGGCGCCACTCGATATAAATAATGTAACGGGGAGCGTCACACTCAATGGGGGAACACTCGACAATAGCGGGTTCTCTGCCGTCCAAATTGCTGATTCGAAAAATGTCACCATCAAAAATACTACCATCAACTCACCAACGACATATGGTATCGTCGGAGTGAATGTTGAGAACTTCAACTTCTCTTCCAATACGATCAACAATGCCGCCATCGATGCGATTTCGGTGAATGGTAGCGGGAACGGCACGATCAGTGATAACACGATCAGAAGTATTGTGACCGCCTTCGGTACTGGTATTGATGTCACCCTCACTGGAAATTCGACTGTTGACATTGACAATAACACGATCACCAGTCTCGTGGCACTGGCAGGGAGAGCCATCAGAGTGAATGTCAGCTCAGGAGATGTCACAACACGCATCAGAGACAACCAGATCACCAGTTTCGCTAACGCATTCGGTGATGCGATTGTCTATACCGGTAACTCGACCGGCGCCATGACCACCACCATTACCGGCAATACCATTCAAAATGACGCAGGTATCTTCGGCAACGGGATTGACGTCCGGTATAATAATGGTACCGCCACCACAACCATCGCGCAAAACACCATCGACTCGGACGATCTGGTCAACTTGTTTGGCGCAGGCATCTATCTCAATCTGAATACGACCGGAGCCACAAATACCACAATCAATCAAAACACGATCTCCGACGACAACCTTGCTGCCTTGTTTGGCGACGGTATCGGCATTGACATCGATCGCGGCACCGACCATGACATCTTTATCACGAGCAACAATATTGCTCAAACAGGCGGTATCTTTGACGATGGCATCGAAATCCTGATGGATGGTGGCGGCAACGCCAGTGCCCGTATCCGGGTAAACTCCAACACATTAAACGGTAGTGCTGGCATCGGTGGCAGAGGACTGGATGTCGCGGTCTTCGCGACTGATACGCTCTGCCTGGAAGTCATGGGTAATCAATCCAGTACCGCGTTCGACTTATTTGCTGGCATCAATGGAACCATCAATGTGGAAGACTTGCCCAATCTGTCTACAAACAATAATGGCGTCACCATCAACCTGTTAGTGTAGCGATTTAAAATTGTGGGAACTTATTTGGTAGAGTTGTCGTCTGATT
>NZ_CALFPF010000070.1 GCF_937919775.1 uncultured Gimesia sp. | reverse complement strand
AGGAATGGTATGCAACGCAGGCAAACCAAGTTCGTAAAGCCATGTCGCTGTTTTATACTTATCGATACACTTGAGTAAGGCATGATCATCGCAAAGCAATATGGACGTGCTTGTCTCGCGTTCGATTTCATCGCGATATTTACAGAGAAGTTCCAGTTCACTATCAATGCCTGGAATAAGTAATTCTATTTTGTGTTTCGTGAGCACAGATTTAATGGTCGAAATATAGGAATCGGAATCGACACGCGGCATAATTTCATAGCTGTCACATAATTGGAGACCTGCACAATCGGTACTGGAATCCAAGCCTAGAATCGAAACACCCGGATATCCCTCTCGTAATCCTCTGATCGCGCCGTAACCAACGTCACCGCTCACTCCCGTGATCGCAACTCGATGAGCTTTCATAGTTAATTCACTTTTATCGCAACTTGGGTTTCGGATTTTGCCGGGATATAAAAAATGTCATGTTTATCTCACCATGCAGAATAGTGTCAATTCGAAAAAACGTAAGATCCCGTTAAGTCTCGTTGAGAGAGGTTGAGAAAATACTTCCCGTGAATGACAACTCGATTACACGAAAATGATTTATCAGAAATTAGTTATGTAAAGCCTGCTTTTTCAATGAAAAAGTAAACTGACTATCGCGCCACGTAACGTACCCTACAACCTTCCAGTTCTGTCGCTTTTGCTCTGTCAGATATCCCGGCTCCCATGCAGACGGTGTCTGAACTGGTTTGGACAGGATTTCGAAATCAGCATGGTCGAGAGAAACCTGATTTTTAAACGCCCAGAAGGAAGTCAATTTCTGCAGTCCCAGTTCAAAACGCTCCTTCGACAAATCGGGACCACTTACGCGCCAGTTCCACCAGACCCAGAGTCGTCCTGTTAAATATGCTCCCGGCCGCCCATCACTGAGTTTAACAGGCAAGAATGATGATTTTCCGTCAGGATTCTTGTATTGGATGGCATAAAGACGCTTGTAGTTTTGAAAATGATGATCCATGAAGACCGGGTGGTCCGTTACCCCCAGAGCAACACGGGCTGGCTTGGCGAGTTTGTTACGGAGATAGACGCAGGGATCAGTGACCAGACTTGCAATCGGCTTCAGGGCGCCGGGTTTAATGTGTTCAGGAAGCTGCGGAAATCTACCGATGATGAAACAGACCTGAAGTGCTGTGACAATACACAATGTTGCCAAGGTCAATTTCTCTCTGATTCCCCACTGAGGCCATTCTATGGAACTTGTTGGTAGTTGACCTTCCGGCTCTGAATGCTGTTCTTTTCGCGATCTTTGCAACAGGCGATCCAAAGACTGCCAGCAAGAAACCGGCAAGAGTAGTAAATACAGACACAGATAAGTCAGTCCAAAAAATGGGATCGGAAAAACGAATCCGATTGAAAAATGTAACCCGACGCCGATCACAAACAAAGGTAAGCGGGCACGGTGCCACCACATCAGAAAAGGGAACAGGGTTTCAAAAACCAGGGTCAGATAGCCCATGGACAGCATTAACCATTTTTGATCCAGCATAATTTGTGGTACGGGAAACCAGGAATTTTGCGGTAATGAAGCGGGAAGCCAGACCCCCAGACCGCTGCGCCACATTGAAGATCCCATTTTGAAAAACACGGAGTCAGCATAAACAAGCGCGATCCCGACAAAGAGCAATGTATTAATGTAAAGGGAATAATTGCGAATGGGCGGCAACGGTTTCTGCTTTTGAGTTTTTCTGTATGAATCAATCGAAATCCGGTCAGAGACAGGTATCAACATGAGAAGAAAATTAACGCCGAGATAAACGTAGTCGACATGGTACTCAAAGCCGGGGTAGAGAAGTATGCCGAGAAAAATTACGGTGAATCCATAATTCAAAACACAGGCTAACAGGGTTCTGTATCCCAGGATGACGCAGAGTATCGTAGCAAACCAGGCAACCAGCAGCAGATTCAACAACGACGGGGCTGGTTGAAGGTAAGGCACGGGATCCAGAATAAGATGCCTGAAGTAATATAGATGGCAGACTTCGATAAACAGAACGGTTCCGTAGCAAATACGAAAGACAGCTAACGATAATGCTTGTGCTCTTGAGACGGCGGGTACAGTTGTTTGTTCTATCATCTCAATACCATGGGATTATCAGGAACTCGTCACTAGGTAGTGTTTATTTATTGGTTTTGAATGTGATTCCCAAGACCGCAACCTGACCCAGGTCGGTTTTAACCGCGGCTAACGCCGTGCGGCTGATCTTGTTTTCTGGTACTTTGACAGC
>NZ_CALFPF010000069.1 GCF_937919775.1 uncultured Gimesia sp. | reverse complement strand
GTCAGTCAAATAAAGTTACACACGAACAGTAGACCCGGTGTGCTGTTTTTTTAATGAATGTTTATTATAACTAGTCGGAAGAATAACTCACCAGTATTTGTTAGACCTAAATGTACAGAGAGAGAAATTTTCATGGTAAATCAGCCAGAATCACTTCGAATTCTCGCGATTCACGCTCATCCGGATGATATCGAAATCCAATGTGCGGGCACATTGGCCCGCTTAAAAAACCTGGGATGCCACATTACCGTTGCCACCATGACCGCCGGCGATTGCGGAAGTGCGGAAATGGGACCGGTGGAAATCGCCAATGTCCGCCGCGCCGAAGCCCGAAAAGCAGCCGACCTGCTGGGTGCCGATTGCATGTGTCTCGAATTTCGGGACCTGTCCATTGTCATCGATCAGGATTCCCGCCAGCGTGTTACCGAAGCCATCCGCAAAGCCCGCCCGGACATCGTGCTGACAGCGCCTCCCGTCGATTACATGAGCGATCACGAAATGACCAGCCGCCTGGTCAGAGACGCCTGTTTCGGCGCTTCCGCTCCCAACTATACGACGCATCAGTTTAATCCCGCGCCCCCCACGGAAAAAATTCCTCACCTCTATTACGTGGATCCGATCGAAGGCTCTGATTATTTTGGTAATCCGATCAAACCACAATTCATTATCGATATCTCCGAAACGTTCGACCTCAAAATTAAAATGCTCGCCTGCCACGAAAGTCAGCGGGCCTGGCTCAGAAAACAGCATGGGCTCGATGAATACCTCGATGGCACCGAACGCTGGTCTGCCGCTCGTGGAAAAGAAATCGGCGTAGCTTACGGTGAAGCATTCGTTCAACATTGCGGACATCCTTATCCTTCGAGTAATCTATTACTTGAACTCCTGGAAAAATAATCGCGTCCCTCTTTCATCACCTTGAATTAAGAGAAACCAATGCACGATCCCGCTCCCGCATCTGATACTTCATCTACAGCACAGACGCTGCCGTATACAGAGGCAGAGATTGAGACGATGGCCTCGGAAGACGCCAGCGCCGGTCGCTTTCTCACAAAAATGCTCGTCTTTTCGTTCTGTTATACCATCATCGTGGGGGCTTATGTGATCTACTGGAGCCTGAATTAACCGGTTTCCAGCCACCTCACCAATGAAAAAATAGGCAAACTCTGATCTGTTCTTCCAGGTCAGAGTTTTTTTACGCCTTCAGCACTACCGTACTCTCATCAAATACCGTCCCGTTCGGATTCAGCAACATCCAGCACAACGCAGCGGCAACATAGATTCCTGCCATCAGAATCAATACAGCGTTATAAATACCCGCGTCAAACATTGTTCCCACGATCACAGGCAACAGCGCCGCCCCCAGATTACCCGCCATATTCATCATCCCGAAAATGGGAGCCACATGCTGGCCCCCTTTATCAATCGTCACGGTATAACCACAGGCTCCCCCCAGGCCAGCAAAAAACATGCTGACTGTAATCAACGTCATCGCCAGATTCGTCTCTTTCACAAAATAAGCGCACAGCGTACACAAGGCGCAGCCCAGCATGGCCACAATCGCAACTCCCTGCCGGCTCCAACGGCGGCTTCCGGTCCGCTGGAGAACCCAGTCAACGACGACTCCTCCCAGAAAATTCCCCACTACAAACGACAGCAGAGGGAAACTGGTCCAGATTCCCGAAGAGGCGATCGTGATGCCCCTCGATTTTTGCAGATAGACGGGAAACCACGTCATGTAAAAAATCGTACCGGCCGCCCGGAAGAACTGTTGAGCGCAAATCATCCACATCGAAAAACTGGTCAGAATTTTTCCCCACGGCGTCGGCTCGCCGTGCTCGTCTGGTCCCTGATTTGTCGCCTGAACTGCCGGTTCGTCTAATTCACCATTACGAATAATTTTCAGTTCAGCGGCATTCACGCCGCCATGATTTTCAGGACGATCCCGAAACCAGTAATAAAACCAGATCGCCCACACAAAACTCGGCACCGCGCAGAGATACATAATCGTCCGCCAGCTCATTCCCGGCACCTCGACACCTCCGAAATGGGTGCCTTGCAACAGCAAGCCAATGCTGAACGCGCCGAAGGCACTCCCGATCGACATGAAACTTCCCAGCAAACCACTGGCCAGACCCCGCCGCGATTTGGGTAGCCACTTGGAAATCGTATTGGCACAACAGGGGAAGATGCCGGCCTGCGAAATACCAAAAATCAGACGCACAGCGATCAGCATCCAGAACCCGGTTACCAGTCCGGTCAAGGCGGTCGCG
>NZ_CALFPF010000068.1 GCF_937919775.1 uncultured Gimesia sp. | reverse complement strand
TTGTAATATTGATTCCCTGCCACAGTCTTGAAGATTTTCCGACGGAACTGGAAGAAAAAGACGCAGAGAGCCTGCTCAATGCCTTTGCGGTGGCCTGGCATCCGGAGCTGTTGGCCTCGTCACGCGTGATACCGAGCTGGCATCGTTCCGATGAGCCGCCTCAGTTTCTGGCCGATCGACTGCTGCTCGTTCCCAAGACGTCCGAAGATTGGCTACCTTACGGCTGGATCGAAGAAGCAGAGTCGAACGGGGCGACGGTTGTCAGTGGAAAAATTCATCGCGCTGAGATGGCAGAGGCGGCTCTTAAGCCATTGCACCCCGAAACCGAAAATGATGCGGAGCCTGTGTTATCTCCCGATCTGGTCGCCGATTTTTATGCGCTGGGACTGTGTTACATTCAGCTCGAATTATTGACGCGGTGTATGCATCACTACAGTAGTCTGGATGAAGCGACGATTCAGCGGGAAGCGATTGCTGCCGCCGATGCTGCCCTGGCAAATGATATCGAAGCCGCCCGGGCCCATTTAAAAGGTTGCTTCGAGGTGCTGCTCGAGAATCGCGAGCGATTTTATCCCATTGATTGTTATTTGATTGACTTGTGCCTCGTCACGCCGGAATGGGCGAACGATTCACTGAAACAGGCAATCGCCGACGAGCGGCCTTTGAACCTGCTGGTCACATCGGATGATCTGGAAGTCATTGCCACTGAAAATCCGGAACTGATCGCACTGCTGGAAAAGAGCTGTCGGGATCAGGAAACCGAAGTGATCGGAGGTGAGCAGGATCAGATTTCCACTCCCGTCGTGCCGGTGGAATCGCTGATCTGGCAGCTTTATTCAGGGACAAACAAGATTCAGGAACTGACCGGACGTGCTCCCACCACCTGGGCCAGACGGCGGTTTGGTCTCGCCTCCGTCCTACCGATGTTACTGCATCGATTCGGATTTCATTCCGCCCTGCACCTGGTACTGGATGATGGCATTTATCCCGATTATGAGCAGAGTAAAATTCACTGGGAAGGCGCGGATGGCACGATCCTCGATGCCTTTTCCCGGATTCCCATGTCTGCGGAAGGTTCAGCCGGTTATCTCCGGTTTCCGCAACGCATGGCCGAGTCGATGGAAGAGGATCAGGTGGGGGCTTTGATGTTTGCCCACTGGCCTGATGTGAAATCTCCCTTTTTTGAAGACTTTAAACGCATTCATCGTTATGCCCCCGTGCTGGGCAGTTTTGTGTTGCTGAATGATTTTTTTCAAAACACGGAATCCTCAGGCAGACACTCCTCGTATGATGCTCGGGAATATTTGTCTCCGTTCCTGAGTCAACTGGTCGCGATGCGAAAGCCCGACCCGCTCAGTCGCTTTATGAATCATTTTCAGAGACACGATGAGTTTACTGCAGGTCGCTGGTTTGATTCGATTGCCAAAGCCCTTTATGGACAAACCATACAAGATGCGGCGCTTTTAAAAGTCGAAAGTGATGTGGAACGCGGTCATCCCGATGCCGCCGAAGAAAATATTCAGCACGCGGTCACTGCGCTGCAGGGCTTTCGTGATGCAGGTGTCGCGAAACTTGCGGAAATCATTCTGCAGGGAGCGGATCAGCAGCAGAATGGCGTGTTACTGCTCAATTCCCTGTCGTTTACCAGAAGAGTGGTGGTTGATCTGCCCGGGTTTGCACATGAACCGGAGGCGCATGACTGCGTCAAAGCGACGCAGTTTGATGAGCGGCAGAAAAAAGCGGTTGTGGAAATCCCCGGTGCCGGTTTTGTCTGGCTGCAGCCTGGGAAGACTCCCGCAGCACCTGCGAAAGTGAATGTGCCGATCGCAGAACCCCTGTTGCTCAGAAATGAATTTTTTGAAGTTCATATTCATGAGGAGACCGGAGGGATTGCGCAGATCAAAGAATACGGTCGTAAACCGAATCGCTTGAGCCAGCAACTCGCGTATCGATTTCCTTATCAGCGTAATATTTCCAGGCCTGATTCTTCAGGCGGCTGGGATAATAAAACTCCGTATTCCGCCATTCGGGGCGTGAAAGTGGAACTGACCTGCTCGGGACCCGGTATGGGAGAAATTATCACGACGGGCGAAATTTATGATCAGATCAGTCAAAACACTCTGGCAACGTTTCGGCAGACCTTCCAGCTCTGGCGTGGACGTCCCGTTCTGGATGTGAAAATTGAACTCGACGTGCAGACGATGCCCGACGGCAATCCCTGGGATCACTATTATGCAGCCCGTTTTGCCTGGGGGGACAGCACTGCTTCTCTCACACGTTCCCTGCTGGAAAGTGCGCATGCATTTCAGGGAGAACGATTTGAAAGTCCGCATTATTTTGAGATCGCAGAGGGGGAAGAACGGGTCACCATTTTGAATCATGGTTTGCCCTTTCACCGTAAAACGGGGCCGCGGATGCTCGACAGTATGCTGATTGTGGAAGGGGAAACCAGACGCGAATTTGCATTCTCGATTGCCGTGAACCAGAACTTTCCGATGCAGATGGCGAAGAATGTGATGGTTCCTGCCGGTCAGTTTTCCAGTCCCCTCGGGCCTCCCCGCATGGGGGAAACAGGCTGGTTGTTTCATGTGGCTGCCAGCAATGTTCAAATTACCCGCGTGATGGATCTGATGTCTCCTGAACCGGATTCACCGGATGTCGAGACGCGTGTGCGGACCGGTTTTGCCGTGCGGTTGATTGAAACGGAAGGCGTGCACCGTTCGGTCAAATTGCGCTGCTGGAAATCGCCGGTCAGTGCCAGGCAGCGCAATTTTCATGGGAAAACGATTGTGGAACTTCCCGTTGAAGAAGATGCGGTTCTGGTTGAGATGTCGCAATACGAAATTGCTGAGATAGAAATTCTGTTTGAGGAGCAGCCGTAACAGATGATCGTGACGATTGATGGCCCTGCGGGATCGGGAAAAAGCACTGCGGCGCGCGGTTTGTCCCAGCGTCTGGGATTTGAATTTCTTGATACCGGCGCCATGTATCGTTGTGTGGCGCTGGCTGTGGTGCAGCAAAACGTTGATCCGGCAGACGAGCAGGCAGTCGCATCAGTCAGCCAGCAGATTCAAATTACATTTTCCGATGCCAAAGTGCTGCTGGATGGGGAGGATGTCTCTCTGGAAATCCGCACGCCGGAAGTGACGGAAGCCGCCTCCCTGGTGGCACAGTATCCTGCTGTCAGAGAGGAACTCGTCCATCTGCAGCGTCAGGCGGCAGCGGATATTGATATTGTCAGTGAAGGCCGTGATCAGGGAACGGTGGTTTTTCCAGATGCCTTCTGCAAGTTTTTTCTGGTCGCCGATCCGGAGGAACGAGCCCGTCGCAGGCAGGATGAACTGCAGGCACAAGGGAAGGACGTCACCTGTGAAGAGATCCTGCAGCAGATTTATGAACGAGATCAACGTGATGAACAACGCATCGTCGCCCCGCTGAAGCCGGCCGACGATGCGGTTGAAATCAATACTTCCACTTTGACAATCGATGAAGTGTTAGATCAACTGGAACAGATTGTTCGCACGCGAATCAATTCCGTCGCTCATTGATCAGAACTGCAGCGTTAAAGTCGCCGTCGTGCGGCTGTCCATCAGATCTTTTCGACCCGTGATGGGAAATTCCCAGACGCCGGCGAGAGACAGACAGCTGTTGAGGCGGTAGTTGGCACCAATGGCAGTGGAGATGAAATTATTTCCTGCCACACTTGAGGAGCCCAGATTAATCCAGTCTCCCCCTTCGATGCTCAAAGGCAGTGCCTGACCGCTTTTGGTATAGACAATTCCGTTCAATTCAGCCACTGCGGAGAGTTTACTGGTGATGGGGTGATCGTAGTGCACGCTGTAATAAATCGACTGCGATTCTTCAGCCGTGTCGCCGGGAACATGATAACCGGTGGAAGCAATCAGGTGTCCGTTACCAATTTGTTTACCCACAGACAGATAGGGAGTCCAGACACTGTCGCCGTTCCCCTGAAAGACGCGCGAACTTCCGTTGGTGGCTTCATAGATCAAACCGCCTGAGAGCAGAAACTGATTCTCGACGTCCCTGATGAGTACGTACTTCAACCCGAGCCCGATATCGGACCAGCCTTGGGAGTTGCCGACCCCCCTTGTCTGTAATGTGTTGTATCCGTCTTTGACGGCAATAATGGAGAGGCGTTCGTTTAACGCAATTCCCAACTGCAGGGCGTAGACCTGTAAATCCCCTGCTCCGAGAACGGGAGTCTGGGCACTAATCATCTGATTGATAAAAACACCGCGAACATAAGTCAATGATCGGGGATCGATCGACCAGACGGGGTTACTGACAGGCATCACAAAGTCGTCAAAACAACGATCGCTGGGAAATTTATTCAGCAAGGGAATGCGATCGCAGAGCGTGCAGGCATTGCAACTGCATGCCTCACAGTTACAGGCAGATTGGCTGTTGCAGGTAGCAGAAGGACAATTCTGCTCTGTGAAATAGGCAGTGGGTTGCTCGGCTGGTGTCTGGATCAACTGGTTGTCCGCGTCCGTGGGAAGATTCGAACCAGCAGGCAGGTCTGAGACGCCAGGCGCCGGTGCTGGCTCTGGTTCCAGAACTCCATTTGAGAATACGTCCTCGATTGTCTGAGGCTGAACTGGCGGCCCTTCGGCGTAAATTGCCGAACCAATCAGGTTGCATGAAACTGTGGTCAGTACAATCAGCGCGAACCTCATGTTTTTTCCCCCCGGAAATGAGATAGTGGAGCGTTTTATCGCCTGTGAATCGAGTAAATCCATTTAGTCTTGCCAGTTGTATCGACAAATAAGATTTGGAAGAATAGGTGTATAAAATGAAGTTTATCCGTTTTGCGAATTTGAATGGAAATACTGCAGGGGAAAGGTTTAGCAATAAAAAAGGATGCACGTCTGTTCGACGTGCATCCTGATAAAACAAATCAGAGCGAATATGCTGATTAGTGCATCAACTGTTTTTCGAAATCGATGTCGTATTTTTTCATTTTCTTGTAGAGCGTGGTGCGGTTAATCCCCAGGGCCTGGGCCGTGTTTTGTCGATTCCAGCCGTTGGATTCCAGTGCTTCAATAATGATTTGACGTTCGGGATTGGCCAAAGCGGTTTTCAGTGACCCATTCCGCAGGCGGCTGTCTGTCGGCAGGGAGTATGACTGTTCCAGACGAAGCTGTTCGGGAAGATCGTGAATGCGGATGTAATCTCCTTTTGTCAGCACAACCGAACGTTCAATCACATTGATGAGTTCACGCACATTTCCCGGCCAGGGATATTTCAGCATGGCCTGCATGGCAGACGCATCAAAGCCTTTGATCGATTTGCCAATTTGTTCATTGTAAATCCTGAGGTAATGCTCGACCAGTAAAGGAATGTCGCTCATACGTTCCCGCAGTGCCGGCTGCGTCAAGGTGATCACATTGATGCGGTAATAGAGGTCCTGTCTGAATTCCCCTTTGGCTACCATCTCTTCCAGATTTTGATTGGTCGCCAGAATCAGACGAATATCAACCGTTTGAGTTTTGTTATCGCCGACGGCTTCAAATTCACGGTCCTGCAAAACGCGTAATAATTTTACCTGCAGGCTGGGAGAAGAGGTAGCAATTTCGTCCAGAAACAGAGTCCCGCCATCTGCCAGCAGGAACTTGCCGATTTTATCGTGAGACGCGCCCGTAAAAGAGCCGGCCTTGTGGCCGAATAATTCACTTTCCAGCAGGCTGTCAGGCAGAGCCCCACAGGCGACTTCCACAAATGGCTTGTTGCAACGGTCGCTGAGCTGATGAATCGCGCGTGCGGTCATCGTCTTGCCGGTACCATTCTCTCCCAGAATCAGGACGGTGGTCCGGGTTTCAGCGACGCTTTCGATCAGATCAAACATTTTCTGCATTTTATAGTCCTGGCCAACAATGTTCGCCAGACCATACCGCTGATCAAGTTGTGCTCTGAGAGATTTATTTTCTTCGACGACTTTTCTCTGATCCAGGCAGCGTTCGATGGCCAGGCTGAGTTCTTCATCAATGACAGGTTTGGTCAGATATTCGAACGCGCCGAGTTGAATTGCTTCGACGGCACTTTCAATCGTTCCGTATCCCGTCAACATAATGACGGCAGTCGCCGGTGCGTTTTCGCGCACCCATTCCAGTAAATGAAAACCATCCTGGTCTGGTAAGTTGACATCACAGACGACAACCTGAAATGGGAATTCTTTCAATCGTTCGATTGCATCCAGACAGGTGAGTGATGTTTCCGTGCGATGCCCCAGACTTCTTAAATAGTCTGCCATTGCTTCCAGAATATATTGATCGTCGTCAACTACCAGTAATGATCCCGAATTTGTCTTCATTGAATATGTCTCGCCCAAAGGTGCATGTTACGCTGCAATCGTCGTACAGCTGAATCAGTTATTAATTACATGGAATGTGTCTCTCGAATTTACAGTTCGCAACTGCAAATCAGTTTGTTACTCAACCCAAAATCAATCGTTGATTTTGACTGAGAAACCTGCTGGATCAGCGATTCCCTCGAAACAAAAGAGGTCATCATCCAGGCTCTCATGCCGGACAGAACAGTGACCGCGTTGATCAACGTTCTCGCCAGACAGTGAAACCGGGAGGCAAATATTAATGAAGGGATATGAAAACATAGGACACGAGTTTCGATCAGGCAACATGCGAGAGACGTAACCTGTGGTTTTTGAGAATCAGACGTTGCAGAAATTCGGAAAATGAATCGAAAAACGTGGTTAAATGACCACATGGATTGCGTTGCCGCAGCAATCGGGAATCAGTGGTGTCGATTATGAGAATTTTAATGTCCTGTCACCAGGCTCCGCAGCACTGCAGAATTCGTAGAAATCCTGTAACTGGCAAGCATGGAATAACTGGTTCGGGAGACATTAAATCTCCTGATTTGCCGAGATTGACAATAATTGTCTCAATCTTCGGGGGGGCGATCAGCAGATAAGTCTGATAAGGGGCGCGATTTAATGGTCGGGCTCCCCTCATCAGTTCCAGACAGCTCTCTCTGGCAGCTGAAACTGGTTTTCG
Source organism: uncultured Gimesia sp. (assembly GCF_937919775.1). Lineage (GTDB taxonomy): Bacteria > Planctomycetota > Planctomycetia > Planctomycetales > Planctomycetaceae > Gimesia. The sequence goes on along the minus strand of NZ_CALFPF010000068.1, from coordinate 7,423 downwards.
ACTGGAATCGGCAATACAACTCAAGATTTCGCGCCGGATAACGAATGATAACTGTAAACAGAGCCTTGAGATGGTGCCCTTGTACTGCTACTATTGGGACTTTGGTGGAAAGATTCCAGACGATCGCACGGAAACGCTGCGGTCTTTGATCTCATTTCTGTGGGATCAAGCGACTCAAAGGGCACTATTTTTAATCAGCTCAATTTCGAATCTGGTAGCAGAAATAGACAGGTGTCCCAGTATGATTCTCAATCGATCTTCCCAACTCAGGGTGTTTTGTTTATTGAAGATAGCCTCTTGTGTTTAGGCTCCTCAAATGATTACGACCGTGGTTTTGTCTGTATAATATAGGAAGCCCGGTAACAGAAAGTGGGAGTTGTCAGTTGTTAAGAGCGATCATAAGTGATATTCACGGTAATCTCGAAGCGTTAGAAGCTGTCCTGGCTGATATTGACCGCCGTGGAATCAGTGAGATTTATTGCCTGGGAGATATTATCGGTTATGGACCTAACCCGCGGGAATGTATCGATCTGGTCCGCAAACTTTGTAAAAAATCTCTCCTGGGAAATCATGATCAGGCGGCATTGTTTGATCCTGAAGGTTTCAATGCAGGAGCAGAACGCGCCATCTTCTGGACACGACGGATGCTGGAAACCGGCGATGCGTCGAAGAACCAGGATCGCTGGGATTTTCTGGGGGAACTTCCCCGTATGATTCGTGAAGAAAAACTTTTGTTTGTTCACGGCTCAGCCCGCAATCCGCTGAATGAATATGTTTTTCCGGAAGACATCTATAATCAGCGAAAAATGGAACGCATCTTCGGTCTGGTAGACCAGTACTGTTTTCAGGGGCATACCCATATTCCCGGAATCTTTACGGAAAGCATGAATTTTCTTGCACCGGATGAAATCGAAGCCGTTTACCCTTTCGGACCGGAAAAATTTCTCGTGAATGTGGGTTCGGTCGGTCAGCCTCGCGATGCGGATAATCGATCTTCCTACGTCATTATTGATGATGAAAAAGTCAGCTTCTGCCGCGTCGAATACGATTTTACGACGACTGCTGAAAAGATTTATGAAATTCCTGATTTAGATAACTTCTTGGGCGATCGTCTTCGAGACGGCCGATAACAATGGAACAAAAACGACTCTTACTATTCGTCACTCTGTCTGCAACGGTTTTGTTTGCCTGGCAGCTCTTCGTAATGCCTGTCATTGCCCCTCCCCAGATTCCTGTGGCCCCAAAGGCAGCACCAAATGCTGCGCAGGATCTGCAAGATGCGGATCAACCTCTCGTTGCTAAAAAACCGTTTGAGGATGAGGCTGGCGCGAAACAGAAGGTTCCCGAACAACCGGAAATCAAAAAAGCAGAGATTCTCAAGAATCCGCGTCGCACGATTATTCTCGGTTCACTCGATCCGGACTCTGGTTATTTCCTGCAGGTGGCAATTACGTCAGAAGGCGCCTCGCTGGTTGAGGCACAACTGAATGACCCGCTCTATCGAGAGTTAACGGGGCAAAAACTGCCTTTAAAAGTGCTGGATGAAGCCATCTCGGGCAAGGAAATCAAGCGTACTCTGGAATTAGACAGCGAACTGCTGGATGCAAAATTGGCACCGTTAAGAACAGACAGTCGCAAGGTAAACTGGAAAGTGCTGGAACTGGTCAAGGATCCGAGTGATCCGAAGGTATTTCAGTCGGTGCGCCTCGGTTTGACAGCCCCGGATGGCAGTATCGAGATTCAAAAACAATTCAGCCTCAAGAAATATCCGATTCCGGTAGACAGAGATTTTCGTGAATTTCGCGATACCGAACAGGCCGGTTATCTGGTGCACTTTGCCGTGAAAGTCATCAATCACAGTGCCGAATTGCAGAAGCTGGATTATCATCTTCTCGGTCCTGTGGGTATCCCGCTCGAAAATGCAGACAACACCCGTAAATTCCGCGATGTCCGCATTGGCTTTCTGCAGGATGACAGTCTGAAGATTAAGACGGAGACACTAACCGCCCCTACTATTATTGATGAAGTGAATGCCAAGAAGGTCGAAAAGTTAACTCGCGCTTTTCAGTTCGCGGGAGCGGATATTCAATATTTTGCCGCGCTGCTGACTCCGGAGGGTAAGAACTACAAACCTGAACTGATCGATGGTGAAATGCGTTCGAATTATTCTTCGAGCATTGAGCCCGTTCTGATCAGTCGCTCCGTCAAAGATGAAGCCCAGAGCAGTGTCACCATCCAGATCAACTCACGTGAGATGGAACTGGCCTCCGGTGCGGAAGAGACGCATGGTTACGCCATGTATACCGGCCCCAAGCGGGAGTCGTTACTCGGTCCGCCTCTGAAAGCGACCGAAATTATGGACCTTGGTATTTTCGGTCCGGTGGCCCAGTTGATGTTGTGGTTACTGACGACATTACATGGCATCGGTTTGTCGTACGGGCTCGCCATTATTGGTCTGACGATTATGGTGCGAGGCAGCCTGTATCCCCTGTCGCGCAAGCAGGCTGTGGGCGCCCAGAAAATGAAAGAGCTGCAGCCTCAGATCGTCGAACTGAAAAAGAAATACGCAGACGATCGCGAAAAGCTCGGCCGGGCGCAAATGGAGTTGTTCAGCAAAAACAATTACAATCCGCTGGCAGGTTGTCTGCCGATTTTCTTACAACTGCCGATTTTCTTTGGTCTGTATACCGCTTTAAACAATGCCGTCCAGTTACGGGGAACACCGTTCCTCTGGGTGGATAACCTGGCAGCTCCTGACGCCTTGTTTCAGCTCCCCTTCGCCATTCCGTTTCTCGGCGATACCTTCAACCTGTTGCCGCTGGTAACGGTGGGGCTGTTTGTCGTGCAGCAGAAATTGTTCATGCCACCACCGACTGACAAAGATCAGGAACTGCAGCACAAAATCATGAATTACATGATGATTGCCATGGGTTTCATGTTTTATCGTGTTCCTGCAGGGCTTTGTGTTTACTTTATTGCTTCCAGTCTCTGGGGGATCTGCGAACGGAAACTGCTGGATTTCCAGTCCAAAAGACGTCCGGCTCCAACAACCACAGAAGACTCCAACATCATTGAAGTCAAAGCGGAGTCGAAAAGAAGCCAGAAAAAAGACGCTTCCAGCAATGACGAGCCGGAGAAAAAAGGCTGGTTTGCCCGGTTGCAGGCCATCGCAGATCAGGCACAGACTCAGGCTGCTCTGAATGATAAGAAGCAGCAGCAAAACCCCCGCAACAAAGATGCGGGTAAGAAGTCCAAAAAACGTCGATAGCAAAGATTCCCAAGAGACGCGGCATGAATCTGCAATTTGACGATACGATTGTTGCGCTGGCTTCTGCCCCCGGAAGCGGGGCCGCGGGCATCATTCGCATTAGTGGCACGGAGATTCTTTCCTGTCTGTCGGCCTGTTTCGAATCGAGCAGTGCCTGGCAGGATTCGCGCACCGCAGTCCGTCATACCGGACTGTTAAAATTAACCGGCTCAGCGCTGAAACTGCCGGGGGCTCTGTACTATTGGCCGACCGCCCGCAGTTTTACCGGGCAGCCTCTGGCTGAATTTCATACGATCAGTGCCCCGCCGCTACTGGAATCGGCTATCGAATATCTGGCAGCACATGGCGCCCGCATGGCTCGTCCCGGCGAATTCACATTACGCGCATTTCTCGCCGGGCGAGTGGATCTGGTACAGGCGGAAGCCATTCTCGGCGTGATTGATGCCTATGATCATGAAGAGCTCAACCTGGCACTCAGTCAGCTTGCAGGAGGCGTCTCGACCCGCATCGGTGAGGCCCGCATGGATCTGCTGGAGTTGCTTTCCGAACTGGAAGCAGGCCTGGATTTTGTGGAAGAAGACATTGAATTTATTGACCGCGAGACACTGGTCTCCCGCCTGCAGCAGATTCGCACGTTTTGCGAACAGCTTTATGAAGATTCCTCCCAGCGGATGGAATCGACGGGCAACCTGTCACTGGTGCTGGCCGGACTGCCCAACGCCGGCAAGAGCACGCTGTATAATGCCCTCGTCGGTGATACACAGGCCGCTTTAGTCTCTGATGTGGAAGGGACGACCCGTGACTATCTGGTGACGCATTTAAACTGGGATGGCCAGCCGCTTCAATTAATCGACACCGCCGGCATGGAATCGGGGGCGCATGAAATTTCGGTCAGTGCGCAGAACTTTCGCCAACAGCGCGTGACGCAAGCCGACTTGGTGGTCTGGTGCACGGCCGCCGATCTGAAGCCGGAATGGGCAAACCTCGATCGAGTACAACGCGAACAATTATCCGCATCTCAAAACGTGCTGCTGATCAAAACGAAAACCGATCTCTCCCCTGCACTGTCTGCAAGTGGTCGATCTCATGAATATGACGTCGAGCTGAGTGCCTTTGACGGGGCCGGCCTGGAGACCCTGAAGCGACAAATTTTAGCGCGTTTGTCAGAATACCGTCGCGGCAGCAAACTGTTGATTGGTTCGACGGCGTCCCGTTGTCGGGAAAGCCTGAGATCAGCCGGTCACTCATTACAGGCTGCAGAAGAGGCGGCCTCTCTGAAATTAGGAGAGGAACTGGTGGCGATTGAAATTCGCGAAGCCCTGCAGCATCTCGGACATATTGTCGGTCAGGTTTATACCGATGACATTCTGGATCGCATTTTCAGTAAATTCTGCATCGGCAAATAAATCGTCAAGTTAAGGCTTACGCTGATAGATCCACTCGGGGGCTTTTCCTGATTCAATTCCCAGTTGGGGGATGAAGTACAACAGCATAAATGCGGTCAGCAGAAACACACCAATCAGATTCAGGATGATGCCGTACTTCAGCATATCGGACATCTTGATTTTTCCGGAGGCGAAGACAATTGCATTCGGGGGCGTGGCAATCGGCATGGTGAACGCACAACTGGCAGAGATCGCAGCGGGAATCATAATCAGCCGCGGATCAATACCCAGGCTGACCGCGGTGGCGGCCAGAATCGGCAGCACGGTATTCACGGTCGCGATATTCGAAGTGAATTCGGTCAGAAACGTCAGCATCAGGCAGGCCGCAAAAATCAGTGCCCAGGGAGGCCAGCCTTCGATGAACTGCGAGAAAATGTGGCCGACCCAGCCCGACAAGTCGGTCGTTCGAAACGCGCCAGCAATCGCGAATCCGCCACCAATCAAGAGCAGCACACCCCAAGGCAGCCGCTCCGCCGTTTCCCAGTCCATCAGATATTCCGTATTGCCCTGCGCTGACTTCTGGGCGGGAATGGCAAACATCAGAATGGCCATTCCCATCGCCACGGTTGAATCATCAACCCATCCGGAAGCGTTTTCTACTGCAATACCCCAGCGTGTGAGAAAGTGAATCGGCAGTTGTTCCCAACCGGCGATCAGTTCGTGACTCCCGAAGATCAAGGGCTTGCGGGTGATCCACAGGAGCGCGGTGGTGGCAAAAATGACCAGCATCAGAACCTCCGGCCGCGTGGGACGGCCCAGCTTCCGAATGTGATCGCTGATAATCGCTTGTGAGGACTCACGCGAATTGGATAAACGAGGCATCTTCCAGCAGAGTACGACCCAGGTCAGTAGTAAAAACGTCACGCCAAAAGGGACCACCATCAGCATCCACTCCCCTGCCGACAATTGAGGCCCCTGGGGGAATTGCGCCAGCCAGATTTGCTGAAAGGCAATATTTGTCGGAGTGCCGATCAGTGTGGTCACACCCCCGATACTGGCGGAATACGCAATTCCCAGCAGTAAAGCGACGGAAAAATGACGGAGGCCTTCCGCTGAATCGTCGGGAGACTCCAGCATGGTTAATTCTGTGATCGAGCCAATGATCGCCATGCCGATCGGCAGCATCAGCAAAGTGGATGCGGTATTGCTGATCCACATCGACAGGAAGCCGGTGGCGAATAAAAAGCCCAGCACCACGCGGCGGGGACTGGAACCGATGACATTAATGATATGCAGGGCAATCCGCCGATGCACGCCCCATTTTTCGATCCCCAGAGCGATCATGAAGCCGCCCATGTAGAGAAAGATGTTCTGATTAATATATGACTGGCTGACGGTTTTTGGATCCTGGATCCCGAAAACCGGAAACGCAAATAAAGGAATTAAACTGGTGACCGCAATCGGCAGTGCCTGAGTCATCCAGAGAACGGCCATCAGGCCGGTGACCGCAGCCAGACGTTGCGCAGCAGGCGACAGCCCTTCTGGCGCAGGCAGATTCAGTATGACCAGAAACAGGATGATACTGAATAGTTTCCCGTAAAAAGGAATGCGGCTTTCAGTCGAATGTGATGAGTCGCCAATCACGAATCGGGAATTCCTGATAGATCTGAATGGATCATTCATTCAGAGAAAGGAGAATGAGAAATGGCACTGAAAAATGACTGCTGACTGATTACTCCAAAGATTCCGGATGAATAAACTGATGCCCTTTCGCCCGAACCGTTAATACAGGGCATGAGGCCTTGCGGACCACTTTTTCAGCAACACTGCCCAGCAGTAAATGAGCGGTAAAAGAGCGGCCGTGTGTGCCCACGACAATCAGATCGATAGCTTCGCGTTTGCTGAATTTCAGGATGTCGACAAACGGGTTGCCATGCACCCAACTGGTTTCAATTTCCAGGCCGACTTTGTCTTCGTCAAGAATCCAGTTGTCGAGCCTTGTTTTGGCAAAGTTCTCAAAGTCTTCTTTGGGAGGCAGTGCATAACTTTCAAACATCGGCATATAGACGATCGGATCTTCGATCACATGCAGCAGATACAGCTTCGCATTGAATTTCCTGGCCAGTTCTACTGCGTACTGGGTCGCCGCCTGTGCTGTTTCACTAAAGTCGGTTGGTATGAGGATTTTTTTGATTTCAATCATGGTTCATTCCTTTTTACATTCAAGGCCGGCTGCATTCGCGATTTTCGCAAGAAGACTCCATTATAGGATGAGTCGGTCTGGAAACAATAGACGGGGGAAGTGGGATCTCTACATTAAGTTGAGTGTTTCTTTAATTTGTAAAGAAATCGAGGTCCTCGTTTGTGAATCAAGGAAAATCTCCTTATGATGAAGACCAATGCCCCATCAAAACGGGGGCTGACAGTAATTGAAAATGGCTCATCGAGAGAATCATAAAAGACCACTTTGCGGAGGCAGGATTATGGAAAAATGGCCCATCGGTGTATTTGCTTCAGTTGATGCAGGCTTGGGTGTGCATCTGGATGTCGTTCAGGAATTGGGAATCCCCACAATTCAGGTTCACGCGCCCCATAAACAAACGCGGACTCCTGAAGCAGCAAAACAGTTTCTGGATCGGTGTACCGCCGCGGGAATCAAAATTACCTGCGTTTTTGGCGGTTTTGACGGGGAAAGTTATGCCGACATTCCGACAACGAAAAAAACCGTCGGTCTGGTCCCCGCAGAGACCCGCGCCGCTCGATTTGAGGA
>NZ_CALFPF010000067.1 GCF_937919775.1 uncultured Gimesia sp. | reverse complement strand
CAAGTTGCGACAATAATAAACTTTCCATCCCGGCACGAAACGGGATGATTTGCTCGGTAGAAGCAGGGCTTTCAACTGAATTTTGCGCTACAATCGGTTGATTATCATTTTTTTTTTCAATTTTTTTTTGATCGGAGGTTGCTTCAGTCGCAGACGGAGCGGAGGAAACAGCCGCAACTGAACCAGCAGGATTTTGTAGTGCAGGCAGAGGTGGCGCCGATGGTCTGGTCGGCAAGGGGACAGCCGGCAGCTGCCCGCCGGAGGAGAGAAACGCACATAACTGATCCAGATCTTCCAGCAGAGAAATCCGAATCAGCGCCAATTCGACCAGGGCACGGCCATGACTGGCGCGAAACATCTTATTGCGTGCTTCATTGAGAATCTGAAATGCGGCCAGACAGGTCTGAATCCCCCAGATCCGGGCCTGTCTCTGCAAACTGTCCCGATTGATTTCGGAAATCGCCAGCAGGGTGACCTCATTGGCACCCGTGGCAACCACAGATAAATCACGCAGATAATTCAGCAACTGATCCACAAATTCATTTAACTGCACGCCGCCATTCAGAGCCGCATCAAACAGAGAAAGCGCCACGTCCCGTTTCCGCTCGATCAAGGCATCGATTAACTCAATCAGACGCTCATCACTGGCAGTCCCCAGAATCCGGTGCACACTTTCCGCCGTCAGATGCGACTCGCCGAATGAGAGCAATTGATCAAAAATCGACTGGCTGTCCCGCATGGATCCGCCGGCCCGGCGGGCCACAAGCTGGATGGCTTCATCAGCGACGCTCACCTGTTCCGCTTCGGCAATCTGTTTCAGGCGATTGCCAATACTCGCCTCTTCAATGTACCCGAAATCAAATCGCTGGCAGCGGGACAGGATCGTATCAGGCAGCTTATTGGGTTCTGTGGTACAGAAAATAAACTTCACATTCGGAGGCGGCTCTTCCAGCGTCTTCAATAACGCATTGAACGCCTCTTTGGTCAACATATGAACTTCGTCGATGATATAAATCTTGTACTTCGATCGCATCGACCTCACGTTCACATTGGCTCGCAGCGAACGGATATCATCAATCCCGCGATTCGAAGCACCGTCGATTTCCAGCACATCCACATCACTGCCAACGGCAATATTCTGGCAGACTTCACACTCCCCGCAGGGAATCCCGTCCTGACTGTTCGGGCAGTTCAAGGCTTTCGCCAGAATCCGGGCCATGGACGTTTTCCCCACGCCCCGCGCACCGGTAAATAAATAGGCATGGGCCACCCGATCGGAGCGGATGGCATTCTGCAGCGCTTTGGCCACCATTTCCTGCCCGACCACTTCCGAGAAATTCTGAGGCCGGAATCGGCGGGCTAACACGGTATACTGTATCGATTTATTTGACATGTTTGTTTTCAGATGACGGAATCAGAAAGATGCGAACAGGACCGACAAACGACAATCTTTCGATTGCACAACCACTAAGAATAAGTGACTCTGGTCTGTTTATCCAGTGAGAGAGTGTACTCGATTTGCATCAGAGACTCGAATCTGTCGATATAAAAAAAGGGGCGTGAAGCTGCCTCCTCGTATACCTGGAATAAACCATTGTGGGCTGCTTCGGTTAAGATCTGACCCGGTCAACGACTACCCCACCATACTCGGAGACAGCTTCTCGCCCCCTGATAGATAGCGATTCAACGCTTGAACCATGCATTATGAAGCTAATTTTCCAAGCGTCAACCCACTGCCATTTGATTTCCGGTCGCGAATCGTCGAAAATCGCAAAATACTGTAATAATCCCAACTCAAACATCAGAAACCGATTATGAATCTGTTCCACACGCCCCCCCAGACCATCGCCCGCGTCCAACAGGCGATCAAAGTCCGTGAACTCTCCTGCCGCTCACTCCTGGAAAGCTGCTTTGAAAATATTGAGAAAAAGGAACCGGTTCTGCACGCCTGGGCACACCTTGATCGCGACGCCGCCTTTCAGCAGGCCGACGCGCTGGACCAGGAGTTGCAACAGGGACGCTGGAGAGGCCCGCTGCATGGCATTCCGGTCGGCATCAAAGACATTATCGATGTCAAAGGCATGCCGACCCGCGGCGGTTTAGAGAGCCGCGATCAGACGCCGGCGGCCCAGGATGCGACCATCGTCGAAAATCTGCGTCTGGAAGGGGCCATCTTCCCCGGCAAAACCGAAACCACACAATTAGCCTGCTTCGATCCTCCGCCCACACTCAACCCGTGGAACCAGGCACACACGCCCGGCGGCTCTTCCAGCGGGTCTGCCGCTGCCGTCGCCGCCGGCATGTGTCTGGCCGCCGTCGGAACGCAGACTGGCGGCTCCATCATCAGACCCGCTTCCTTCTGCGGCGTCGCCGGCCTGAAACCAACGTTCGGTATGGTGGATCGCAAAGGGGTAATTCTACTGTCTAAGCACCTGGATCATGTCGGCCCTCTCGCACATTCCATCGTGGATCTGGTCATTTTGCTGGACGGCATGACAGACCAAGCCACCTATCTGCCGCTGTTAATTGAACCGGTCACCGACGCGCCCCGCATTGGCTGGCTGACAGACTTCTTTGAGGGCAGGGCAGATGCCTCAATGCAACAGGCACTCAAAACAGTCCGGACGAAACTGGAAACCGCCGGTGCCCCCATTAGAGATTGCCCGCTGCCGACGGAATTTGAATCGATCCTGGAATATCATAGGGATCTGATGCAATTTGAAATGGTACAGAATATGGGCGAAGACTACGAACAGAACAGGGAATTCTACGGCCCCGCCATCAGCCAGGTTCTCGACGCGGGCAGGGAACTCTCCCAGGAACGCTATGCCGCCTGTCTGGACTATCAAAATCTGATTGGACAAATCACACGGCGGTGCTTCGCCCGTGCGGAAATCCTGATTTCCCCCGCCACCTTAGGTCCCGCCCCCGACATCACCACTACCGGCAATCCCGGCATGAATGCCCCCTGGAGCATGACTGGTTTCCCGACCCTTTCCATCCCGGTCGCCGTTACAGAAACAGGTCTGCCGCTCGCGATTCAAATCACAGGCCACCCCGACAAATTCGACGATCTGTTATTAGCCGCGCAATGGTGCGAAGACGTTTTGCGCCCCGGATATCTGGAACAGATTTCGTAAAGAAAAGCGCACGTGTTGTTTGATGAATCCCATCAAAGTGAGCGGAATGGCGCTAGCCACCGGTATACGAAATCGTAGCCAACGCTCTACCGGCGGCTAGCGCCGTACCGCTCATTTAACACTATAAAACACGTATTATCTGGTACAGTTGGCTTGTCAAGAGTGCTCGAGAGAACCCTCGCGCAATACCCAATACTGGGGCTCTCCTATGTGGCGACTCGTGGTATTGAGGTAGATTGTCTGTTTACATCCGGAGTTGTTTCCGTTCCATTCTATTTGTGAAAATAATTCTCCACTCGACAGGCGGAGGGACACATGGATCCGCTCCCTACCGCAACACAGGTTGGAACTGTTTCTCTGTTATCGAACCAGCACCGTCGGACAAGCCGGGCCGTGGCACACGGCAAGCCTATCCGGTATTCGGCATGATATTCAAAAAAAAGTTCGCGACGGGAATGAATTTCTACCATGAAAAACACGAAAACACACGAAACTATCCCATGGTTCATTGAAGGCAACAAAAAAAGCCATGACTGGCTTTCACCGGTCATGGCTTGGATATTTCATTTTGCAGATCAGATTACTTGGAGACGAGGATCCCGTTTTTGCCGGGTTCCGGATCGACTTCCGGCTCTGCGCCTTTCTGAGGAATGCGATCGTTGACATCATATGCCAGGCCTAAGGCCCGCAGCAGTCTGATCGACCACCAGGTGATATCAATTTCCCATTTCCGGTGACCGGCGGGTGCTACAGACGGATGAGCGTGGTGGTTGTTGTGCCAGCCTTCGCCGTAAGCAACGATGGCAACCCACCAGAGATTCTTGGACTGGTCTGTCGTTTCGTAATTCCGATAACCCCACAAGTGAGTCGCGGAGTTCACGAACCAGGTTGAGTTGTAAACAAAGGCCATCCGGGCACACAGGCCCCAGAGCAGCATTGACCAGCCCATATAGTTTCCACCCATGACATAGCCGATTCCGTACATGGCAAAACCGGAACCAATCAACCAGAGAGGATAGGTCTTTTCGAAGAACTGAATCATCGGACGGTCTTTAAAGTCGGGAATATAGTGCTCAGCAAACTTATCGTTGATTTCTTTACTCCGATAGACGAACAACCACAGCAGGTGAGACCACCAGGTCCCTTCAAAAGGGGAGTGGGGATCGCCGACTTTGTCTGATTTCTGGTGATGCAGACGGTGAGTGGCAGCCCACGTCAAAGGGGAACCTTCGCCGGAAAGCACTCCGCAGAGCAAGACAAAGAATTCTGCCGGTGCTCTGAGTTTAAAGGATTTGTGCGACAGGTATCTGTGATACCCCAGGCAGATGCCAATACTGGCGGTTGCCCAGTGCAGTACCAGACAGGTTACAATGGCCTGCCAGGAGATGAAGAACAAAGCAGCCACGGCACCGATGTGAATCCCGGCCATCCAGACCAGGACCACCCAGTCCACATTGCCCCAGTGCAAATTTTCTTTATGATATTTGGCAATCAGCTGCTCACGCTCTTCGCGTTTTTTTGATTTCGTGGCCTGAGATGACAAAGCTGATTTTTTCTCAGCTGGTTGTTCAAGAATGACACTCGCCATAATGTCCCTCATCGTATCGTTAGGTGCCCTGAATAATTCACTAGCAGGAATCCGGATTTGATTTCCTGATCCCCACACTTCAGCGGAATTCTAACCATGAGATCGGAATCTGGTGTCTGGTAAAGGTCATAGAATTGTCAAAGTTGTGTCAAAGTGAAAAATAGTTTGCACTTTTAGGTATTTCTCACAAAAACAAGTTAAGAAATACCACACTTGTTCACAAAACTACTCTGCCCCCTCTTCCGGCATGAAGCGATAACCGGCGCCGCGTACGGAAACGATATGTACAGGTTCGGCAGGATTACTCTCGACCAGCTTGCGTAATCGCAGCACAAAATTGTCGATGGTGCGTGTTGTCACGAAAGCTGATTGTTCGCCCCAGACATCATCCAGAATCTGGCTGCGCGTCAACACCATGCCTTCATGTTCGATGAAATATTTCAGCAGTCGTAATTCCAGGTTTGTCAGGCTTTTACGTTCCCCGTCCACCTCGACTTCAAACGCTTCAAAGTCGACTGTCACATTGCCAAAATGATAGAAGGCCGGCAGTTTTCTGGTCGCGACCGGAGCTGGTCGAACCACACTTTTCCGCTTCAGCAGATTCTTGACGCGGCTGAGCAGTTCAGGCAGCGCAAACGGTTTCGTCATGTACTGATCGGTGCCGCAGTCAAACGCATACGCCTTGTCTTCACTCAGCTCCCGGGCGCTGAGCACCAGAATCGGAACGACTTCATCGATTCTGCGTATCTCCTTGGCAATTTCATAGCCGCTCATCCCGGGCAGCATCAGATCCAGAACCACGAGATCAATATTGTCCCGGTCTGTTTCATAACACTCCCGAAAATACTGGAGCGCAGTCGGGCCATCTTCCGCTGTCAGAACGGTATAACCTTCCTGTTCGAAATTAAATTTCAACCCCTGCGCAAGCGATTTTTCATCTTCGACCACCAGCAACTTCATGTTTCGGCTCTCCCCGGTAAATCAATGGCAAACACGCTGCCGGGCTGATCCAGTCGATCATGAACGGTCACTTTGCCTCCCAGCAGATGCACCAGAGTCCGCACAATATACAATCCCAGGCCGGTCCCCGTTTTCCGTCGTTCGAGTTCACTTTCGCCGCGGAAAAAGATCTTGAAGATCTCCTTGCGGATCTCAGGATCAACGCCTTCACCATTATCCATCACGCGCGTGATCACACGCCCCCCGTTGCTGACCCGAATCTGAATCAGAATGCGAGGTTCAACGCCGCCATATTTGATCGCGTTGTCGATCACATTCCGAAAGATCATTTCCAGTAAAATCCGCCGCGTGTGAATCACTGCCGGCTCAAAATCGAACTCGAAAATCTGATCGACTTCCAGTTGCCGTCGATTGCATTCCACACGTGCACAATGCCTGATTAAAGGCTCCAGCAGAATATCTTCCGGGTCTGTTTCCATGCCCAGCGCGTCCAGGCGTTTGACTTCGAGCAACTGGGAAATCAGATGGTCCAGCCGTTCCAGTTCGGTTTTCATCGTCGCATAAAATTCGACCCGCTTTTCATCAGAAAGCGTACGCATCTGCAGCGTTTCCAGATACAGCCGGAGCGTGGCAAGCGGCGTCTTTAATTCATGTGTCACACTGTCGATAAAATCAGACTGCCGTTGACTCAGGCGGACTTCCTTGATCGTCAGCACCAGATATAAAGACAACCCGACCAGAATCAACACAAATACAGCCGTGCCGATCGCTAATGCAGTCCACCAGTAAATTTGCGCCGCCAGAATGATCCAGAAAACCATCAACGCGACGTTCATGACCATCAGAATCACACTCAACGTGATCGGCAGGCGTAAACGACCTCTGCGCACTTTGCGCATCAACTGTGAGGCGGTCCGATGATTGGTCTGCGCCCCTGCTGCAGGAACCCCTTCCTGTGATTGATCATCGAGTTGCTGATGTCCCGTAGATGACATCAAATTTTCCTTGCTGGTTAAGTCATTCTGCTGAGCGACGGGAGTTCATCTCAGGTCTTAACACACCGCAGAGGCATTCCCTCTTTGCTGGTCTGACCGTAAATAAACAAAACCTCCGTTTTTTTTCAACTCTCTCAGTATATCGAATCATCAACAAGGGGTGTATGAACAAAGCGGCGAATCATGCGAACTTCAATTTCCGGAACCACTGCGAAAAAGGTCTCTCTACCTGAAATCCCGATCTTTGGCATTCATTTCTGATGGGCATGCCTCTGATTTTTTCCGAATGAATTCTCATTTTCAGGAATATTTTGCCCCTTTGATGCCTCTCAAAGAGGGCCGTTCCATCACAGTCATCCGGTGAAAATGAACCAGGCTCTTTCCTTTCGATTTATGCCTCAGGACCATGAGATGAATTTTCACGACACACAATTTCTCTATCGCCTGGGTGCAGACTTTACAGTTGTCCTGCATTTCGCCTTTGTGTTGTTTGTGTTATTGGGACAAATCTTAATCACCGTTGGAGTTCTGGCAGGCTGGAGTTGGGTTCGCAATTTTAAATTCCGGGTGATTCATCTGGCCTCGATTCTGTTTGTCGTGCTGGAATCGCTGGCGGGAATCGAATGTCCTTTAACGACTCTGGAAAAATGGCTGAGAGACAAAGTAGGGCAAGCCAGTTATCAGGGAGATTTTATCGCCACCTGGGTCCATGACGCGCTTTTCATGACGGCGGAACCCTGGGTTTTTACGGTCTGCTACGCCCTGTTCGGCCTCCTGGTGCTGATCACCTTTTTTCTAGCGCCTCCACGCAGAAAACCTGAACAAATCGCCGAATAAGAAGTCTGAATTTCAGTCCCATTTCCGCGAGAACCTCATTTCCTTTCTTTTCTCTATTTCGTAAAATCCGGGTAAGTCCTATACTCGCATCCAGACAATGCGTAACCCACATTACTGAAATCAGATAGAGAAATACAATCATGCCGGGATTAGAGAATAAAAACGTCGTGGTAACCGGGGGAGGGACAGGCATTGGAGCAGCCTGTGCTTTGAGCCTGGTCAAGGCGGGCGCCAATGTGTTGATTGGTGGCAGACGGCTCGAACCGCTGGAAAAACTCGCCGCGCAGGCGGAAGGCAAAATCGATTATCACGTATTGGACGTCGCAGACCGGGAGAGTGTCGCGACGTTTTTCAACTGGGCCGCCGACAAAGCAGGTCACATCGACATTCTCGTCCATTGTGCCGGCGTCAATTGTCGCAATCGATCAATGGAAGTCGTCTCGCCTGAAGACTGGGACCGCCTGATGAACGTGAATGCGACCGGGGCTTTCAACTGCATGCAGGCGGTACTGCCTCAAATGCGAGAGCGCCGGGATGGCCTGATTATTAATATCTGTTCTGTTTCGGGAATTCGGGCTGCCCTGTTAGGCGGAGTTGCGTATAATGCCTCAAAGTTTGCGTTAACTGCGCTGGGTACAACGGTCGCTCAGGAAGAGAAAGATCGTGGCATTCGTATCTCCACAATTTATCCGGGTGAAGTGGAAACTCCGATCCTGGATGATCGACCGGTGCCCGTCAGCAAAGAACATCGCGCCAAGATTCTACAGCCCGAAGATGTTGCTGCCGCCGTTTTGATGATTTGTCAGCTACCACCTCGTGCTCACGTGTCTGATTTGACAATTAAGCCCACAACAGCCGCGTTTGTTTAATCAGCATCGATAGCGAACGTCCTGCAGGACAATACGTAATGAAGAGCGACTTTGTATTTCCGCCGTTTATACCGCATCGGTTCTATCGGAATGCGCATCTCCAGACGATTATGGGACAGTTTCACTCTCGCATCAAAGTCGCCTATCAGGCCGAACAGCATAGCTGTCGCCTGCACGATAATGATCTCTTGATTCTGCACGACGATTGCCCCGAAAGCTGGAATCCGCAAGACCGCGTCGTGATCCTGCTGCACGGACTTTCGGGATGCCATCGCAGTTCCTACATGATCCGTCTGGCACACAAGCTGAACCAGAGAGGGGTCCGCGTGTTTCGCATGGACCTGCGCGGCTGCGGGGCAGGGACCGGCCTGGCAAAAACCCCGTATCACGCCGGCAGCTTTCTCGATTTACAAGTCGCCCTCGAACGCGTTGAGTTTTTGTGCCCCGGTTCTCCCATCGGCATCGCCGGCTTTTCGCTGGGGGGTACGATTACCTTGAATTACCTGGGTCGGCACCGGGAAGTCTCCGACATGGTGGACCGGGCCTTTGTGCTCAATCCGCCCATCCGGTTATCCGAAAGCGTTCAGATGTTCGGCAAACCTCTCTTCGGACATTACCAGCGCCACTTCATCAGCAATCTGACGAAGCATATCCGCACCTCGCATCATCTCAACGAACACACGCATAAAGTTTCCGGGGAGAATTATCCCAAGAACATGCGTGATTTTGATGACCAGTTTACTGCGCCCCTCGTCGGATACGAATCGGCTGAAGACTATTACGAGCAATGCAGTCCCGCGGAAGTCGTCAAACACATCAATGTTCCCACATTGATCGTCACATCACACGACGATCCCCTGGTTCCGGTCGTGACCTACTCCGAAATTCAGGAGAACCTGTCAGACCACAGCAAGGTAACCCTGCATGTTACCAAACACGGCGGTCACCTGGGCTTCATTGGCGCCCCCTCGATCGACCCGGATGCACGCTGGTCGGACTGGCGGATCATTGACTGGATGCTTTCGGATTCTCCGGAAGGCCTGGCCAACTATATTCGGGAAAGCACCCGCGAACCGCTCGCACAATCAGCCTGATTGTACGAGCGAAAAAACACGAGCCGTCTTAATGAGCAGCCGGCGATTCATTCTGGAACGCACGCGCACGGAACAGGAACTCAACGATATTCCCTTCGTGCGGCTGCAGCCAGTTCAACGCGTTGGTCTTGATCGGGCCGATGTTGAGCCGGTCAATCTGAGTCGCATCCAGCAGCTGCTGTGACCATTGTGCGTCCTCCGTAATCGCCGTACAAACCAGCGTCGGACCAATTTTCTTCAACATATCCTTCTGGTCGCATTGCACGACCGACGCCATCGGAAACATGTATTCCGTATTCGCCAGCGTGGCATCGGGGTTCGCACAATGCACGATGGTCGGCCGGAGATAATCGCAGCGTTCGAGTTCAATCAGCCGCTCGCCATCCCGGTATTTCGCGGTAACTTCCGTCACGCCGGGCTCGCTCAAGCCGGCTTCAATCTGCCCGTTCATCGCTTTGGCGGCTCCCGTCATAGTGAAGGCGGCCAGCGGGGCTTCAGGGTCGGTCATTGAAGTTGGTCCGACAGGTCCGATGCGTTTGGCAATCGCGTCGGCAATCGCTTCGGTATGACGAGACGCCCAGATGCCCGAGGCGTTAATACAACTGCGGCCGCCGTTCTGGAAAATACTGTCGACCAGCAGATCCAGATAATCTTCCCAGCGGTCGACGACATCGTCGCCTAGCAGAATCTTACTGAAGCCGGGCCCGTGTGCCTGCACGTTCGGGTTACCTTTATATTTATCAATCGTCTGCTGACCGCCGAACAACATCACCCGCCCGCAGAGTTCCGTGACCGTCGAACCGACATCGTGCGGACCGGGATAAACCGAAATACATTCGCGGGGAATACCGGCCTGGCAGAACGCTTCGGTCATGCGATAAGGGGTCCACGGTTCCGACGATCCCGGCTTTAAGACGAGGCCAATCTGCATCGGCAGAATCGGCATCCACAGTGTATGCACGCCGGGGGAGTTTGAAGGCAGCACGAGCCCCAGCACGGGGGAATGCGCCTGATAACTCATCATCACGCCGCGTTCTTCCATGCCGTAACCCCTGGTGAGAATATCCAGAGGCAGGCCGCGGGTTAACGAATCGAGGATTCCATCCATGTGCTCCAGCACGAACGCCACTTTTTTCATATTGCCCGCACACATCCATTCCGGCATCCCGGTGCTGGCCGATTGAATCCGACAGAACTCTTCGGGAGTCTGCGTCCCGTTGCCCAGCGGCAGTTTCGCCGTCATGTAGAGGTCGGCTGCTTTTTTGCAGATCTCCAGCAGTTTTGAAATCGGAATTTCCCGCAGCAGATCGCGGGCCCGCTGTGCCTTGCGCATGTCCATTTTCACGAGACCGGCATTGGCCTGATGCACCTTGGCTAAAGGCTCGCCCGTTTCAAAATGAACGACTTCCTGTTGATCAAAACTTTCGTAAGGTTTTCCCCAGCGAATTACAGGTATTTCCAACACGGCAGCGTTCCTTTATGAAGCGAATGCGAATCTGTCGATGATCTCGCATCAAGGCAAAATGGATCAGATCTAAAAAAACACGCGGGGCATTATCATTCACAGTCGGATCAACCGACGACAAATTCAACCCCGCGAGCGAGCCTGAAAACGAGTTGATTAATAAACGCCCACGGTGGTCGAAGCGGCAATCTCATGGAACGGACGCACGCCACTCACACCATCCCACGGATATTTCACGTGCGGCACTTCGCGTTCGCCTTCGTCTCTTTCGAGGAAACCGGGAATAAACAACTCTTTGGTCATTGTGAACAGTTTCACGCGTCCCGTCTCGCCGTAAGGGACGACTTTCGTGTGGTCATCGAAATCGACGACACGAATCACGGCACGGGGCTGCGGGGCGTAATACGTAATTTTATAATCATCGGCCGGATCAAAGGGGCGACCGCAGGCCAGACCCATCAGCGTATTGCCGTAGGTCGGCGTGATGTAAACGTTCTCGCCCAGCAGCTCCTCGCGGGCGAAGCGATACCATTGCTGCGTGAATTCGGTTCCGCCGCAGAAGATGCCGGTGATGCCGGATTCTTCGATGCTGGAACCTTCATCCATCAGTCGCATGGCCAGCGCTTCGAGCAGTTTCGGCGTCGTAAACATGCATTTAATCTCGTGGCCGGCTCCTAAAATCGCCATCGCCTGATCAATCACGTGCGCACTGTATTCTTTAACTTCGTCGATCTTGCCTTTTTTGATCAGCTTGACCACCCAGCGCGGGTCCAGGTCGACGCAGAACGAAATCCCGCCCCGATATTGGGCCATATGCTCCACAGCCAGACGCAGACGACGCGGACCGGAAGGGCCCAGCATCAGCCAGTTCGAACCTTTGGGGAAATATTCGTCGGGCAGGGTCTCGCTGAAATTTTCATAGTCGATCCGGAAATCGTCGATCACCACGCGCGACTTGGGAATGCCCGTCGTGCCCCCGGTTTCAAACACATACGTCGGCTTGCCGACCAGTGCTTTGGGAATCCAGCGGCTGACCGGTCCGCCACGCAGTTCATCGTCTTCGAACAACGGAAACTTGTTCAAGTCTTCGAAACAGTTCACATCGGTCAGCGGATTGAAATCCAGCGACTTGGCTTTTTCCAGCCAATAGGGGGAACCGGTTTCCGGATTGAAGTGCCACTGAACAGACTCGCGGGTATGCGCATCAAGTGCTTCCTGATTCTGTTTTACTAATTCGTCAAGGTTGTTGTTGTCGGTCACTGTGAGACTCACTCCAAACAGGGAAGGAATAGTGGCAGGGAAAATCGCATGTTCGCCGGGGATCATGTATTCAAAACTCATTTTAGAGCTTTTGGATTGTTTTTCAACTAAGTCAGTCAACCACTATTGGAGAAGGCGGCAATCCGGTCTCGCACCTGGAATCAGGCCCCGCTTGAGCGAAAGCAGGCCGAAATAAAATCAAATCTCGAAATTCGTGCGGTAACAAGGCCGTAATCGGCATTTTGAGCAAATTGCGTGTACTACTCGAATCGCTTACATCAGACACGATGCTCCCGTTTCGTAAAGAAAATAGTCCGATTCCCACTCAACCTGTCTCTCCAGATTGACAGTAGTATAGAGTATGGTAAAATTAGGTATTCTGCTGGTAAGCCGGCATTTCAGTTCGACTCCTCGTTTTCTGCGAGTCCCTCATGGATTTCACCGATACTTATTTTCGTCGATTTCGAATGGAAATCGAATTAGACAGAGCCAAACTGGAGGAGACACCACTCCCCAGCGGCTATCGCTGGTGTCCCTGGGAACTCTCCACCGTCGATCGGCACGCGGTTGCCAAATATCACAGCTTCCGCTCCGAGATGGATGCACGCGTTTTTCCCTGTCTGGGTGACATTGATGGCTGTCGCAGACTGATGCATGATATTTCGCAACAGCGCAACTTTCTGCCTTCGGGCACCTGGCTGATTACCTGGGACGGCACCGGCAATGACGACGCCGTCGATTGCGGAACCATCCAGGCCATTATCCCCAGTCGCATCATGGGCGCGGTCCAGAATGTCGGCATCACCCCCAAACATCGGGGCATCGGCTTAGGTCGGGCACTGGTGACGAAATGTATGATCGGCTTCCGGGAAGCAGGCATGCGACGCGCCTATCTCGAAGTGACTGCGGATAACGAACCCGCGATCAACCTCTATCGATCGATCGGCTTTCGGCTCACCCGAACTCTCTACAAACCCAGCCATTACGTGGAAGCTCCCTCTTTTTAAGCAGGGATCCTCCGCGAGATTGTGAACGTACCCTCGTTGCAGCTGCTTTTCCGCTTCGTCTTACCCTTTGATCAATAACGGTTGACGGTTCGCTTTGTGGTACAGCGCTTTCCATTCTTTGGAACCATCGTTGGGAACCAGACGCGTATCGACGCCTCGTTCGAAGAAGGGCACATTTCCGTCGCGGGCCGGGTTGAGGACGAAATTCACTTCGCCCGTATTGCCGAAATACATCTTCCGTCCGTCTTTCCATGTCGTTTCGATTAAGCGAGGTGGTTCCGGGCGGGCGGCCGGTTTTTTGACGCGGAGTTTTTCAATCAGATCGCGATCCAGCTCATAACCCAGCCCCGGCTTCTCCGGGATTTTGGCGAATCCGTCTTTGACGACAATCGGTTCGGTCAACAGATTGTGTTGATAAAGCTGGTGGCAATTCACAGCCGGCCATGTCGCATGGCTCAGGACGGCGCCGAAATGCAGCGAGAAGGCAGCGGTAATTCCCGTGCCGACTAATTGCAACCAGAACGGTTTATCCGCCATCGCTGCGACCGCTCCCGCAGCCATCAGCTCACTCGCTCCGTGACCAATCACGAAACCATCGCAGATGTTTTCGCGAATCGTAATCAAAGGCTCTGGTGTCCCATAATGCATGGCGATGTTCACATCGGTGGCCGCCATCAACTTTTTGTTTCCGGCGACGTCGTCCTGAAAGATCGGCGACTCAAAAATATCGACCTGCGGGTACTTGGCCAGGTCTTTCAGAATCGGAATCGCACGCTCTGCGTCGAGTAACGTATCGTTGAAGTCCATGTCGATTTTGAAGTTCTCGGGAACCACTTTGCTCGCCTCTTCGAGTTGAGCCCAGACATCGAACCACGGACGGCCTTTGGTTTTGTAGGACATGTAGCCTTGCTTGTAAGCCTCGGCACATTCCAAAGCCATATCCTTGACTGAAGTGTCGATGTTCCACCAGGAGAGTGGGGTCTTCTCATAAATCTTCTCGCCCAGCAAGGCATGCACGGGAACCTCGGCTGCTTTCGCGACCGCATCGAAGAGCGCCATCTGCAGACCGGCTCCGAGGTCATCATCCCACATCAATGCGGCGGCATTCTTGCCTTGCGCCCGTTGGACGGCCTCGTCGGAAGTGGCATTCCAGGTGTAATAAAGCAGCGTCTCACCGAAGCCGACATGGCCCGATTTCAAATGCACTTCGACAATTTCGGTATACTCCCAATGCGGTAATTCGCGTGCCATGTTCCGGGCAGGCACTTCCCGAAAGGGAACTTTCACCGTGGTGCGCTCGATGCGTTCGATGCGTAAATGTTTCTGTGCTGCTTTTTTTTCTGCAGCCTGCACAGAGTGGGAAATCAGAGCCAGAATTCCCGTACCAGCCGCTCCGGCGAGACTTGTGCCCAGGAAATTTCTTCGGGAGATTCGGTTCACTGCTATCGACTTGTTCTGTGCTCGCACCAGATGATTCCTTTGTCCGGGATTTCCCATGTGGGTTCACTTAAATGGAACGTGGAACGCTTCCAGAACCATTTTGCTCTCCATCTTAACATCAACACCCCCCTATGCGTCCAGCGCCTGGCGATTTTTTCTGGCATTTATTGCCGCTGCAGAGGTTCGTGACAAACGCGCCGTCCTGGAAGTGACCGCGGAGAACGAACCGGCCATCAATGTCTACCGGTCCCTCGGCTTTCGGCTCACCCGAACTCTATACAAGTCCAGTCATTACGTTGAAGCCACCTCTTTTTGAGTCGAACTTTCATTTCGTTTCTCCAATCGCTAAGATCGCAGGGATAAATTTGGGAATGAGTTCTCAGGAAGTGCTCTGTCTCTCCGCAACACAGGATCGCGGGGCAGACGTTGGCACTGCTGCTGTCGACTCATCCACAACCCTGAAATCATAAAACACGAAGGAAGGTTGCACCCCGCATGGGTAAACAACTGATTCAGACGCATCAGTATCCGAACGGCCTGACGCTGATTACGGAAACGATGGACGATGTTCAATCGGCGGCGTTTTCCATTATGGTTCCCGCCGGCAGCATTTACGACCAGACCAACCGGCACGGCACCGCCAGCATTCTCGCCGATCTGATCACCCGCGGCGCAGGCCCTTATAACAGCCGACAGTTATCCTGTGCCCTCGATGACCTGGGCGTGCAGAGCCACGAAGGGGCCAACAGCGCGCATATCACCTTCAGCGGCGCCACGCTGGCAGGAAAACTAGCCGAAACCTTAAAAATCTACGGCGAGATTCTCAAAGCACCGCACCTGCCGGAAGATCAGTTCGCCGCCTCCCGCGCCGGAGCCGAGCAGGCTTTGCTCTCGGTCGAAGACGATCCGCGGCAGAAAGCACTCATCGAATTAAAACGCCGTTCCTTTCCGGCCCCCTGGGGTCTGCCCACCGATGGCGAGCTGACAGACCTGCCGAATATCAGCATCAAAGACATCCAGCAGCACTATCAGTCCTGCTTTCAGCCCAATGGAACGATTATCGGCATCGCCGGCAATGTCGACTTCGAACAGGTCCGGCAACTGGTAGATGACATCTTCGGTTCCTGGGAATTCGCGGCGGTCAGGGAAGAACCCGGACTGGTTTATGAACAGGAGAAGGTGTTCTTCACCGAGCAGGAGAGCACGCAAACCCATCTCGGCATCGCCTACGACGCGGCTCCGTATGGGCATCCAGACTATTACGCCGCCTGGGCCGCCGTCGGCATTTTGAGCGGCGGCATGAGTTCCAGACTCTTTACCGAAGTTCGTGAAAAACGCGGCCTGTGTTACACCGTCTCCGCTTCGTTGACCGGCATGCCCGGTCTGGGTCGCGTCCTGTGTTACGCCGGGACGACTTCCGAACGGGCCCAGGAAACGCTGGACGTCACGCTGTTTGAACTGACCCGTCTGGGAGAGGGCATTGAAGAAGCCGAACTCGAACGTTGTAAAGCCCGCGCCAAAAGTTCGCTGATCATGTCGCAGGAATCCACGTCTTCGCGTGCCTCTTCGATTGCCCGCGACTGGTACTATCTCAAACGCATTACCACACTCGACCAGATCAACGAGGAAATCCAGCAACTGACGACCGACCGCGTACTCGGTTATATCCACGCGCATCCCGCAGCGAATTTCACCGTCCTGACGATCGGCCCCCAACCTTTAGAGGTTCCCAGTGATATTTTATAAAGAGAAATTAAACAACGGCCTGCAGATTATCGCCGAACTGAATCCGAACGCACACAGCGTGGCCGTTGGTTACTTCGTCCGCACCGGCTCCCGTGATGAAACCGCCGCGGTCTCCGGCGTCAGTCACTTTCTGGAACACATGGCATTTAAGGGCAACGAAAAATATTCCGCCGACGATGTGAACCGCATCTTCGACGAGATCGGCGCCAACTACAACGCCTCCACCAGCGAAGAGATCACCCTGTTTTACGGCTCCTTTCTGCCCGAACACCTCAAAACCGCGATGGAACTGCTCTCCACGCTGATCTACCCCACCTTAAGGCAGGAAGATTTTGACATGGAGAAAAAAGTGATTCTGGAAGAGATCGGCATGTACGACGATCTGCACAGTTTCACTGCGTATGAAAAAGTGATGCAGGCCCATTTCCAAGGGCATCCGCTGGGACGCAGCATTCTCGGCACGGTGCAGTCGATCACCGATCTCACCGCCGAACAGATGCGCGATTACCACGCGCAGCAATACATGGCCGGCAACCTGACGCTCGCCATCACAGGCAACGCCGACTGGAATCAGGTGCTCGAACTGGCGCATCAGTTCTGCGACCACTGGCCCTCCGGGAAAACGGAGCGCCCGATGGACGAAGCCAGCCCCGCCGACCACGCACAGATCATCATCGAAAAAGGGATTCAGCAGCAGCACATCATGCAACTGGCGCCCGCCCCCGCGGCGCAGAATCTGCTGCGTCTGCCGGCCGAGATTCTGGCGATCATTATCGGCGACGATTCCAACAGCCGCCTGTACTGGAAACTGGTCGACACCGGCTTAGCCGAATCGGCCGAACTCGGCTACAACGAATACGACGGCAGCGGCACCTGGCTGACCTACCTCTGTTCCGACCCTGAGTTGACCGAGAGTAACCGGCAACGGATTCAGGAAATCTACGACGACGTGAACCAGAACGGCGTCACGCGGGAAGAACTCGACCGCGCGAAAAACAAACTCGCCTCCCGACTGGTCCTCAGAAGCGAACGCCCGATGGGCCGCCTCTCATCGCTGGGCGGCAACTGGGTCTACCGCCAGGAATACGTATCCGTCGCCGACGACCTGAAACTCCTCAACAGCGTCACCCTGGAAGGCATTCGCGAGCTGCTGAAAAAATACCCGCTGGGGTATAGCACAACAGCGGCCGTAGGGCCGATGACAAGTGTGGTGGATTAATAGTTCAAACGAACCAACCTCAAAAGTAGGGGCAGGCACATGGGCCTGCCCGTACAGGCGCGATGGACAGTCCAGAAACGGAGTTTCTCCAAGAAACTCTGTTTCTATAGAAGGAGCTGCTGCGTGAGAATCAGCAACATCCGTTTTATGCGGGCCACAGCGAAATGGGACTATGAC
>NZ_CALFPF010000066.1 GCF_937919775.1 uncultured Gimesia sp. | reverse complement strand
AATCATGATGCCCGAACATGATACGAAAGATGAAAGTCTGACCTATGGTCAATTACTGGCAGATCATTTTCATGTGGAAGCCATTGTCGAAAATATTTCACCGATGCTGCAGGGCGCAGGCTGCTATGAACGCCGCGATGCCGCTATTAAACAGGTGATTCCCGAATATCAACCAAACTGGAAATCAAAAATTGTACTGCCGAACCTGCTCAAGGAAGGCGGTTACCGCGTATTTTCCGTTGTCGTGCAAACGCCCTCGGGAGAATTTATCAAAAAACGCCTGCCTTTATCGGCTTACCAGACCATCGTCGCCGCGACCAATTTCAAACAGCGTTGCCGCAAAATGATGGAGTATTATCATGCCGACCGCTTGAATTACGCCGTTCCCGGAACGCCGAATCGGCTCGAATACGATCAGGGATTCTTTGTTAAAAATGGCGACGGCGCAGCCGACTTGAAACCGATTGCCCATCTCTATAAATCGCAGGTTTATCAGCTGGCCGCTTATCTGGACGTACCGGAAATCATTCGCATGCGTCCTCCGACAACAGACACTTATTCGCTCGAGCAATCACAGGAAGAATTTTTCTTCGCTGTTTCATATGACAAACTGGATTGCTGCTTGTACGGATTGAACCACGGTTTTTCAGCCGCGGCTGTGGCAGAAGGGATTGCTCTGCCAGCCGAACAGGTGGAACTGGTTTACGGCGATATCGAATCCAAACGAAAAGCGGCACGCTATTTACACATGCCGCCCCAGGTGATCGATTCCGTCTCGGCAGATACAAATAATTAGTTTGCGGCGTTGTCTTCAAAACAACGAAAAGGGCTCAGGATTGTGAGTAAAAAAGAACTGCTGGCAAAAGCATTAGACTGGAGCGGATTCAACAGTCTCGCGCGCACCGCTGCTCTCTGGAATGGGTTGATCGTACTGAATTACCACCGGGTTGGCGACATTGACGGTTCGTTGTTCGATCATGAACTCTGGAGCGCTTCAGCCGAAGATTTCGAGCAGCAGGTTCATTTTCTCAGTTTGAATTTTGATCTGATTCGTATCAGTGATCTGGACCACCTCAGTAATCGCCATCGCGGCCGCCATATCCTGATCACATTCGATGACGGCTACCTCGACAATTATGAGTGGGCGTTTCCCATCCTGAAAGCGTATAATTCTCCCGCCACATTCTTTCTGACCACAGGCTTTCTTGATGAAAGAAAAGTCGCCTGGTGGGATGAAATTGCCTGGATGGTACGCAGCGCCACGCAAAATACGCTGCCAGAAAATCCCTGGACAAAAACAGCAGTCTCGCTGAAACCGGACGACTGTGATGGGTCGATTAAAACATTACTGAGTGTCTTCAAAAAATTGCCCGGAGATAAAACCGACGACTATCTGAATTTTCTGGCTGAGAAAACCGGCTCGGGACGCTGTCCGCAGGAAATCGCCGATCAGGTCTGGATGACCTGGGACATGGTTCGCGAAATGCATGAAGCCGGCATGGATTTCGGAGGCCATACCGTTAATCACCCGATTCTGGCGAATCATCCTGAAGAAAAACAGCGATTCGAAATCGAACATTGCAAACAGAGAATTGAAACGGAAATCGGTCAAACCATCTCCGCCTTCAGTTATCCCGTGGGCGGTAAAGACTGCTTTGATTTACGAACCAGAAACTGTTTGAAGCAAGCCGGTTATCGCTGGGGCTTCAGTTATTATGGCGGATTCTCCCGACACGGCATCCACGATCAGTGGGACATACCCCGGATCGCCGTCGAATCCGAACAACCCGCCACGCTCTTTCGAGCATCCGTCTCGCTTCCACAGGTCTTTTGCTAAGGCAAACTGTACATAATTTCCGTTTGCTTATCATAATCTGTCA
>NZ_CALFPF010000065.1 GCF_937919775.1 uncultured Gimesia sp. | reverse complement strand
AATGTGATTCAGAATTTTCAGACCCCCTTGTGTAAACAAATCAATGTCGATTTGCAGACGGCCGGGAAGATGCGACACCAGCGGTAAGCCGTCCAACAGAAACTGCCGCGCCTGCTGCACCTCGAACTGCATCAGTTGCCGGAACGGCTCGTTAGACTCGTTCCTTTCCAAATGTGCCTTGGTATAGCCAAATCGCTCACGATCTTCTGCCGGTAGATAAACACGGCCCATCGCAAAATCGCGCGCCACATCCTGCCAGAAATTGGCCAGTTGCAACCCGGTACAAATCGAATCTGACCACGCCAGC
The DNA here is from genome assembly GCF_937919775.1 of uncultured Gimesia sp. Taxonomy (GTDB): domain Bacteria; phylum Planctomycetota; class Planctomycetia; order Planctomycetales; family Planctomycetaceae; genus Gimesia. The sequence goes on along the minus strand of NZ_CALFPF010000065.1, from coordinate 2,423 downwards.
GTGTGCGGCGAAACAGACCGGCAAAGATGAAGCACCAGCCGCCCGACAGGATTCGCACTTTTCTGACAGTACTCCAGCAATTGGTCAAAAGATTGATATTCGGTTAGACGTTGATCCTGCTCAAACGCCTGAATCAGATCATCAAACGCCTCTTGAGGCAAATCAAACTCAACAATGGTCGGAGTCAAAGCAACAAACACGGGATGCAGCCGGGGCGCGAGCGGCCGCTGATCGTCATGAGAGCTGGAAAGTGCCTGATAACAGTCCGCTAATTGCGACCGCCACCAGGCGAGCAGAGCCAATGAGGAGTCTGCTCCCGGAACTTCGTCTCCCAAATCATCGGCCCAGCGGCAAAAGGCATACACGTTAAAAAAATGGGGGCGCAAATCACGCGGCAAAACCCAGGAAACAACGGGAAAATTCTCATAATGCCCCAAAGCAATCCGGCGGCAGTAGTCCCGGGCCTGCTCCAGGCTGACAGGAGCATCCGTTCCCTCATAATAGGAAGAATCAGGCCCCCAAGCGGTCAATTCTTGCTCAAATACCGTCATTTAGCCGGAAGTTCCCAAACGCATAGCTCCAGTTGATTAACAATCGTCTTCCAACTGGATATTCTATAGAAATATGACTCAGCCGCGTATAATGCCATAACCGTCCCGGACGGTTCGCAGAGTTCTGTTCATTGCCGCCCGGCATCAGCACTGGCTTGATAGTTAGCTAATAATACAAAGACTCCGAATCAACGGGCGCTCAAAACAGTCTGATACCAGCACACGTTAGGGATACATGCCCTGCGTCTGGAAATCAAGAGAGCAAACCCGATCCTGTTTGATTCACACTGAAAAACGATTTCTTTAGAAAAACGTAAAAAACATGGCCATACCCAAAATTGCTATCGTGGGCCGTCCCAATGTAGGCAAAAGTTCGATTTTCAACTGGCTTGCCGGTCACCGTGTCGCCATCGTCGATCCGACGGCAGGGGTTACCCGCGATCGTGTGACGTACATGGTTCACGAGGGGGACCGCTATTTCGAACTGGTCGATACGGGCGGAATCGGCATCACCGACAGCGATGATTTATCGGAAGATATTGAACGCCAGATTCAGGTGGGCATTGATGAAGCCGATCTGATCGTGTTTGTTGTGGACGGCACGGCGGGTGTGGCCCATCTGGATGAAGTGGTGGCGCAGAGATTAAGGTCGATTGAAAAATCGAAAATCCTCTGTATCAACAAATGCGATTCGACAAAAACGGACGACGAAGCAGCTCATTTTTTTCGCCTGACCAATGCCCCCGTGGTCTTGACGAGCGTCAAAGGAAACCGAAATCGCACCGAACTGCTCGAAGCCATTCTGGAACACTTACCCCCGGCGGAAGAATTAGAAGACTCTGAAGGAGAAGCGCTTTCCGCAGAGCCCGAACTGAAGCTGGCCATCGTCGGCCGCCGCAACGTCGGCAAGAGTACGTTTATCAACGCACTGGCGGAATCAGAGCGCATGATTGTCAGCGAAGTGGCAGGCACGACGCGGGACAGTGTCGATATTCGTTTTGAATTTGATGACAAATCATTTCTGGCGATTGATACTCCCGGGGTACGCAAACGGAAAAGTCTGGCCAATGATATTGAATTTTACGGTTTAACACGGGCCAAACGCAGCATCCGTCGCGCCAGTGTCGTACTGATGTTTTTCGATTCGCAGGAAACCATTTCCAAAGTCGACAAACAACTGGTCGCGGAAATTGAAGAAAACTACAAGCCCTGTATCTTCGTGATCAATAAATGGGATCTGGGTCGCGAAAAACAGATGACTTCTGAAAAGTGGGATGAATACCTGACGTCGGAATTTCGTACGATGCGACATGCTCCGGTCGCGTTCGTGACGGCCCGCGATTCCCGGAATATCAAACAGCTCATCAATCTGGCACAAACGATTTACAAGCAGTCGCGTATTCGCGTTTCCACGGGCCGCTTGAATAAGATTGTCCGGGCAGCGATCCAGAACAGTCAGCCCCCTTATTCAAAAAATCGACGCCCCAAAATCTTTTACGCAACTCAGGTCGCCACCGAACCACCGACCATTGTGCTGAAGTGTAACGATGCGAAACTGTTCACGGACTCCTGGAAACGCTACCTCAGCGGCGTCCTGCGGGAACAACTCCCCTTCAAAGAGATTCCCATCAAAATCTATTATCGCTCGAAAGATCTCAAAGACGATAGTGGCCCAAGCCTGGACATGATCGACCACGACGATTTCAGCGATGATCTACAGGAAGACTTCGAACCGGAACGGTCATAACGCCCCAAAAAGGGGGCAGGGTTGGCGTTCATACGTCTGCTGATTCTCTCCCCTTTCACGTCTGGTAGTCAAAAAGGTGTCAGCGACTGTCTTGAATTTTGTCAAGAAGCAAGAAGCGTTTGATT
>NZ_CALFPF010000064.1 GCF_937919775.1 uncultured Gimesia sp. | reverse complement strand
CCAGAATGCGGCCGCCATCTTTATTGAAAAAGGGGAGCATATCACGATTCGTAACTGCTTCCTGCACGATTGCGGAAATGGTCTGTTCGTGGCTTATGAGACCAAAGAGTTACTGGTGGAAAACTGTTCGATTTATCACAACGGGATCTCCAACAGCTATTACGAGCATAACGTCTACACGGAAGCAGCCGGCATCACCTTTCAGGGAAACTATCTCGGGCCCCTGCGAAAAGGCTGTCTGGGTAACAATCTCAAAGATCGTTCTGCCGGTCTGGTCGTGCGATATAACTGGATCGAAGGGGGCAGTCGCCAGTTGGATCTGGTCGATTCAGAGGGGGGAGACACGATTCGCTACGACCCCCGCTATCGGACCACCTATGTCTATGGCAATGTGCTGATTAAACAACCCGAAGATGGAAACAGCCAGGTCATTCATTACGGCGGCGACAGCGGCGATGAAAGTGCCTACCGCAAAGGGACCCTGTTTCTGTATGACAATACGATTGTTTCCCGGCGTGACTCCACGACACTGGTGAGACTCTCTTCCCACGGGGAGCACATGGATTGCCGCAACAACATCTTATACACGTCTCATGCGGGAAACAGTTTTGCGATTCTGGATGAACAGGGAACAGCGATTCTCAGTCACAACTGGTTGAAAAAAGGCTGGAAAACAGCGCATTCCCGCAGTGTTGGAAATGTGGAATCGGAAGCGGAAATCAATTCTGGTGATGATCCCGGTTTTCAGGACGTCGAAAAAAATCTGTTTTTTCTCACTCCGAACTCAGCCTGCCTGAATCAGTCGGGGTCTTTGCCGAAAGCGGTTCAGGAAAACTTTCCAGTGCAAAAACAGTTCAACGGACCACGGGGAACGAAAGAACGCCCCGCAGATTCATTAAAAGATCTGGGGGCGCTCGGAAGACAGTCGGCAGAGTAGGCGGCCTTACCTTACTTTTTCGATTCGAATTGATTGGCGACTTCAATCAGTGTTTTGACCATGCAGCCGGTTCCACCCCCTTCACGATGTGGGAGATTGGCGGCTGCAAACGCCGGTCCGGCAATATCCAGGTGAACCCAGGGAGTTTCATCTACAAAGTGTTCCAGGAACTTGGCGGCGGTGATTGCACCGCCCCAGCGCGTTCCCACATTCTTCAAGTCGGCGACATCACTTTTCAGTTGTTCAGCAAATTGAGGAAACATGGGCATTTCCCAGACGTCTTCGCCACTGCTTTTGGCGGCGTCCTGAACGGCTTTAGACCAGTTTTCATCGTTGGAAAAGACGCCGGTGACTTCTTCTCCCAGCGCGACAACGCAAGCGCCAGTCAGTGTGGCAAGATCGATGATTTTTGCTGCGCCGCGATCGACGGCCAGTGTGAGAACGTCGGCCAGCACGAGTCGCCCTTCGGCATCGGTGTTGAGCACTTCAATCGTTTTACCATTGCGCGCGGTCAGAACATCACCCAGTTTATACGATGAGCCGTTGACCATGTTTTCCACGAGCCCCATGTAACCGATGACATTCACGGGCAAGTTGAGCCGGGCGATGGCAGTCATCGCGCCCAGGACTGCAGCAGCACCCCCCATATCACACTTCATGGTTTTCATGCCGTCACTCGGTTTGATCGAGAGTCCGCCGCTGTCAAAGGTGACCCCTTTTCCGACCAGCGCCAGCGTTGGTGCAGAGGCATCAGCGCCCTGGTGTTTGAGAATCGCCAGCCGCGGCGGTTGATCACTGCCTTGTGCGACCGCCAGCATCGAGCCCATTTTTTCCTGCTGGAGTTGTTTCTCATCGAGAACTTCTGATTCCAGTCCGTATGTTTTTGCGATTTCTACCACACGCTCGGCAAAACTGATCGGGAAAATATCACCCGCGTGGCGATTGACCATTTCCCGCGCCAGATTGATCGATTCACCCAGAATCGTTCCCCGTTCGACGGCCTGCTGGCAGGCTGCCTGATCTGTAGATTGGGTGCCTGCGATCAGAATTTCCTGGAATGGATAGCGGGCCGCTTCCTTACGGTATAAGTCCTGCCCGACAGAGCCGACGGTCATCGACGCGGCGATGAGACAGGCCGCATCATCTGTGCTAACAGAAGTCTTTCCGACATCGGGCAGTAGAACGGCGACGCGCGTGTTTTGTTTCCCGGAAATCGTGCGGGCTGCTGTCATCATGGCTTTTTCCAGTGAAGACAGCGACAGTGCGGCCGCAGGTCCCAGGCCCACCAGCAGGATCCGCGGCGTTTTAAGCTCTGTTAAGCCGAGTAGTGAAGAGGTTGTGGCCAGTTTGCCGGTGAAATCTTCATTTTCAATCAGGCGGGTGATCAACCCTGATAAGGTTTCATCCAGTTTGGCAACCGCGGGGGTGAGAGGCGCGGACTCATTCAGACCAATGACCAGCCAGTCTGCGGCAAGAGATGAAATCGGTTCATTCGTAAATTGCGTTCCCATTAGTTCTTCAAATCCCTTTATCGTTAGAAAGCTTCAGTTTAAGATAAGTTGATTCCACAGTTTAACAGATCAGGAGTAAAAACCAAATGAGAGATATCAGGATTGCTGCCGTCCAGTTTGAGCATCGCAATGGAGACAAAGCGTATAATCTGCAACGAATTCGTGAACTCTCTCAACAAGCCGTGGCGCAGGGAGCGGAAATAATCAGCTTCCATGAATGTTGTATCCCGGCTTACACGTTTGTGCAATCATTTTCCAAAGAGGAATTGATTGATCTGGCCGAGCCCGTTCCGAATGGGCCGAGCACGCAGGAACTGATGCAGATTTCGCAGGAAGTCGGGGTTCCCATTCTGGCGGGTCTGTTC